>CBQWHS010000363.1:0-5049 GCA_967728665.1 uncultured Chryseosolibacter sp.
GCTGGATTTGTGATGCAATATTGTCTGTTAGCGTAAGTTGCCCTCCGTGAATTTTCAAAGTAGTCGATGCCCTTTTCTTTCATGTATGAATCGTGGATTCCCCTAAAGTCGATATACATGTGAGAATATTGGTGGCCGAATAGGGGGCCAAAATTTAGAAACTCTTGTCCCTGGTATGTGGACCACTGATAAGTTTTTGTCCACTCGTTCCAGCTTTCAGCGGGTATACTATGCGTAGGCGAACCAAGTGCAAGCGTGTATAGAATATTTGCTTCATTATATCCTCTCCATTTAGCATCGAGAAATCCGCGCTCCGGATGCCAACCCATGCTCATCGTAGACTGACCATTCATCGCCCAGTCCCATTCCACCGCTCGATAAAGTTCATCAGCAATGGCACGTATCTGATTTTCGATTTCGTTGTGTTGATCAAAATACGATTGGCAAGAAAGAATGCCAGCCATCAGCAAGCCAGTATCAATTGTTGATAGTTCAACCTGTTGAAATCGCAGGCCAGTTTTTTGATCAAGAAAATGATAAAAGAATCCCTTATAACCTGCGACTCCTGTTGTTGCCTCGCCTTTTGGAAGTTGTTGCAAAAACTTGATTGTTTTTAAAACTCTATCCGCAGCCTGTTGGCGTGTAATGTATCCGCGCTCCACACCAACTATGTAAGCCGTCAATCCAAAACCAGTCGCGGCAATGCTGGAGAAATTTTCAGTTGGCCAGCGATCCGGAATTTGTCCATTTTCAGAATTGCCTAAATCCCAAAACCAATTGAACGTATGTCGCGAAAGCGTATCAATCGAAAACGGTTTGTTAGTTACAGGCGTAATTTTTTGCGAGGCAGACGGAACGGCAGACTTGTCGCAGGCTGCCCAAACAATAATAGCGATCAGGAAAAAAGACAATTTTTTCATGGGTGAATTTAGTGATCGCTAAGTTCGATAAAAAAACGAATACCATCGAGAGAGTTTGATTGACTGTATTGTTACTTAATCGGATTCGTGATCCCTCGATTTCACCACGCGGTGTTTCCATTGTTCAACTTCCAATCTGTTTTTTTTCAGTTCCTCTTCCGTAGGTTTATAGTCGATCAATCTTTTCAAATCTGGTTGGCCTGCATCGACCCACGCACTATACCAAAAACTACCAACATTTCTGATACAAGTTCTCATTTGTCGTTCTACCATCCCTGACAAGGCTTGATGATAGGCTTTCGAATATTCTTTGGAGTAAACCTTGATCGTTTGATTCGCCTTCGTCTCAAAACCGTATTTCTTTTCCTGAAATTTTTCCGCCAACTCGCTTTCAAAATGAAGCACTGAATCAAGTGCGAGATGCGAACGTTTAATGATTTTCCAGGCTTCGAGTTGAACGTTGTCGATATATGTAGCATGACCAACAAAAAAATCATACTGTTCATAAAATAGTTCAGGCAAGCGCGACTCCCAAAATCCATGAATGCCATGTTGATTTGTAAGTTGGCCGTTATAATTCTCAGTCGTGTGCAGTGGAACATGTGCATCGCCAAGGTAATGACCAAGTTCGGCGGAAACTTTTAAAATGCGTTCTGGATCTCTTACCAAAAAAGCATCCTTCAATCGCAAATACATTCGTTGAATATGCCAAGGTAAAATTCCATAAGCTTTCAATGTATCCTCTGAATGTTTGACAACAGCGTCTTTCCAATATCGAGGCATTTTATAAAGGGCGCTGTCTCCGTAATGGTCAAGGTCGATATAATGCCGCGCAGCTTCATCGACGATGGAGTATCTGCGTTTATCAGGATTCACTGCAGCTTCCGTGATGTATGTGATATTTTTCTTATAGAACCCCATCATCTCCGAGGGCAGCGTAAACACCGCGAGTCGATTAATTTGCTGATGTGCAAAAAATCCCCATGTAAATCCCGTGCTTAACGTAACGAGTCCGGTCAGAAAAAAAATTTTGAAATACGTTTTCATTGTTTATACTTTGAAAATGAAATTCAACATTCTTTATCTAATGATTAGTCACCTCCGGATGAAATACCTGTTTTACTTATTAACCTGCTCTCCTTTTTTTGTATTCGCACAACGTGCTTCCAACATTATCGATGTACAGCAATACAATTTTCAGATTGAATTGAACGATACGACCGATGTAATTAAAGGCTCTGCAGAGATCACAGTCAAAATGAAAACTCCATCTGCAGAGTTGATCTTCGATTTGATCTCAAAATCCGGCAACAACGGCATGACCGTTGAGTCTGTCAAATCAAAAGGAGAAGCTTTAAAATTTTCTCATGAAAATGATAAATTGAAAATAACACTTACAAAAATCGTCAGCGAAGACCGCAAGGTCAGCGTGACTATTTTATATCATGGCATTCCAAAAGATGGACTGATTATCTCTAAAAATAAATATGGAGATCGCACATTCTTTGCCGACAACTGGCCAAATCGTGGGCGAAACTGGCTGCCCATCATTGACCATCCTGCTGATAAGGCTGCAGTAAATTTTACAGTCATTGCTCCTCTTCATTATGAAGTTGTTTCCAATGGAATTCGAATCGAGGAAACTTATCTCTCCAAAAAACAAAAGCTTACACGATACGAAGAGACAGTTCCGATTTCTACCAAGGTCATGGTAATCGGTGTAGCCAGGTTTGCCGTTGAGCGTTCCGGAATGGTTGACAATATTCCAGTGGAAAGTTGGGTATACCCTCAAAACAAACTTGAAGGTTTTAATGATTACGCTGTAGCGGTACGGGTTCTGGATTTTTTCAACAGTCACGTTGGACCATACTCCTATCAAAAGCTCGCGAATGTCCAATCAAAAACAACTTTTGGAGGGTTAGAAAATGCCAGTACCATTTTCTATTCAGAGAAATCTGTGACGGGAAAAAATACATCGGAGACATTGATCGCTCATGAGATCGCGCATCAATGGTTTGGAAATGCCGCCACAGAAAAAGAATGGAATCATTTGTGGCTAAGCGAAGGATTCGCCACATATTTCGCACTGTTATATAATGAGTTCACCCACGGCAACGCGAAACGCCAGAAGGATATGATAGAAGATCGCGACAAAGTCATAGCATTTTACAAAAAGCAGCCAGCTCCTGTGATCGATCCATCCATAACGGAACCCATGAAACTTCTCAATCCCTATAATTACGAGAAAGGCAGTTGGTTTTTGCATATGCTTCGATTGGAAGTGGGGGATGACAATTTTTGGAAAGGTATCCGTGACTATTATAAACGTTTTCAATATTCCAACGCTCTCACAAGCGACTTCCAAAACGTTATGGAAGAGGCTTCGGGAAAAAATCTTCAATCTTTTTTTGAACAATGGCTTTTCAAACCTGGCCACCCGGTGATTGACGTTTCCTGGAAATATGATGAAACCAACAAGGTTTTGAAATTAATAGTGTCCCAGACCCAGCCGGGGCAAAAGTTTGTTTTTCCACTAGAAATCGGCCTTTTTGAGTCAGAAGCCGGCTATTCGATTAAGGTCGAACGGTTATCTGTTTCCAAAGAGTCTCAAGAATTCACGATTCCTTGCGGCCAAAAACCTACGAAAATTGAACTCGATCCAAATGTGAATCTCCTTTTCGAGGGAAAACTGAAGAATTGATTGGATATTGCCTTTGCAAAATTCGGTTATTCGCTTACCTTTGCAGTCCTTATTTTTAAGATAGAATATGGCAAATCATAAGTCAGCAGAGAAAAGAATCCGTGCAAACGAGGCAAAACGCTTAAGAAACCGTTACCAGCACAAGACGACTCGCACAGTTGTTAAAAAATTGAAGTCGCTTACGGAGAAGTCTGAAGCTGAGAAATTATTCAAAGAAGTTTCTTCGATGATCGATAAACTCGCGAAGAAAAACATTATCCACTGGAAAAAGGCTGCCAACCAGAAGTCAAAATTGGCAAAACAGGTTAACGCCCTGGCAAAATAATAAGAGATTCTTCTTAGCAGATTTAATATAACCCCTTTCAGCAATGGAAGGGGTTTCTTTTTTGTAGCCCACTCAGTCAAGTCGACCGATCCATAGTTAAGCCGGGGAAATTCACATCCTTCTAGCAACTTGGCGCAATGGAAGTAAATGAATCAAAACCGCTGAATATCAAAAGCTGGTCTCCGGAAGATCGCCCTCGCGAAAAAATGTTGCTCAAAGGAACGTCTACCCTTTCTGATGCTGAGTTGCTTGCAATTCTAATCGGATCGGGCACTAACACAATGAGTGCAGTTGATGTCGCGAAACATGTTTTAGTCGTTGCAAATAATAACCTGAATGAGCTCGCCAAGATGTCGATCAAAGACCTGTTAAAGGTGAAGGGAATTGGCGAAGCTCGAGCCATCACCATTATAGCAGCCTTTGAGCTTGGTCGCCGAAAAAGGGAAATCGAATCAGAAGAAAAACCCAAAATCACAACTTCGCGCGATGTATACAATTATGTAAGCCTCGACCTTGCAGACATTAGTCACGAAGAATTCTGGATCGTGTTGGTAAACCGGGCAAACCGCATTTTAAAGAAAATGAAAGTGAGTATAGGAGGTGTTGCTGGTACGGTTGCTGATCCGAAAATCATTTTTAAAAAAGCATTAGAAGATTTAGCGAGCGGCATCGTGCTCGTGCATAACCATCCATCCGGAAATACGACCCCAAGTCAAGCGGATATCGATCTAACCAAAAAATTAAAAGAGGCGGGCAAATATCTGGAGATCCAGGTTTTAGATCACCTTATCATCGGAGGGCAAAAATATTTTAGTTTTGCAGATGAAGGATTAATGTAACCGATGATAAAACAAAAGCGTAAAAAAAGAATCGCCCTCACCATAGGAGTTTTGATCCTTGCTTTTGTCATCGTGTTTTTAATTAATAAAAATCAATCCTCATTTCAACGCATAATTCCTGCCTCGAAAAAAATCTTTGCTAAGAAAGTAAAAGCAAATCCGCGGCTTCAAGAGTTAGTGTCGGAATATGAAAAGAAAGAACTGGAGATTTTCAAAAGAACGAAAACACCTGGCCTTGCCATTGCCATTGTTAAAGACAGCACC
>CBQWHS010000364.1:0-5048 GCA_967728665.1 uncultured Chryseosolibacter sp.
CAACATTGGAAGCTGCGTTTCACAAATCAGGACAGACTGACTTGGTCATGCTTCGCGTAGTGCAGATCATGGGAAGAATTGGCGGAGATGAAGCACTGAAATTACTTTGGAAAAAAGCTGACTATCCGGATAAGCGAATCGTTAAACAAATTCTTTACTCACTTCGATACATCAATTACCGGGCGCCAGGACGTGAAGCTCGTGAGGTAATGGAACTTCTCGATACTGAGATTAGCAAGACTATCTGGAACATGGTGGCGATCACTGAGCTACCGGAAAGCGAACACTTCCAGTTTTTGAAAGAAGCCTTGCAAGAAGAAGTGGCGCAAAATTTCGACCATATCACCTTGTTGCTTTCGCTGATCTATGATCCCGAATCAATTCAGCTTGTTCGTGAAAATATTGAATCAGGTGATCCTGATAATATCGTGTTTGCCATGGAGCTGCTTGATTTGTTCGTAGCCCAGGAAATGAAGCCGAAATTGTTCCCGTTGCTTGATGACTCTTCAACAGAAGACAAACTGAAAGCCTTACAGATTTTCTTCCCTCGCGAAAGCTATGGCCCGATCCAGGTTATCAACTATATTTTAAATCGGGATTTTAATCAGAACAATCGCTGGACAAAAGCATGCTCAGTCCACGCAGCTGCATATCTTCCAGAATTTCGTGTAAGCAGAGGCTTAATTGCGCAGGTCTTCAATAATGACCGATTGCTACAGGAAACTTCTGCGTGGGTAATGTACAACAAGGACAAAAAGGCTTATGCCGTTGTACGCGAAAGACTTCCGCAGCGGGATAGAAAGTTTATCGATTCATCAATAGAAAACAATCAGCTTCTCGATGGACTTGATGATGGATTCTTCCTGGGAATCGAGATGGTTATGTTCTTGAAAACACTTCCGGTATTTAAGAGTATCCATGGAAACTTACTGGCGGATTTAAGTGACCGGATCACTCCTGTGGAATTGTTTGTAGGAGAATCGTTGAAATTCAGTTCAGGAGATGTAAATGCGCCAATCTTCATCATTGCTCACGGGGAAGTCACGTTGAAAAATGGCGACTCCATTGTATCAGTAATGAAAAAAGGCGATGTATATGGTGAGTTATTTCAGGATGGTCCCGCACCTGCTGCCAATTCACTGGAGGCACGGGAACGCAGCGTGATTTTCAGAATTAATCTCGTTGACTTCTATTTTGTAATGTCCAACCATCATAACCTCGTGCAGGGGCTTATCCGGAACATTACTTCGAAAGAAACAGAAAAAGTATCATAACCTATTCAATAAAAGAGCGCGCTATGGCATTTGAAATTGATGTATTGATTACGTTCGCAGAAAAGGACAACGAAGCACCCAAAGGTGAGGTGGGTTGGGCATCACAGTTCAAGAAATTTTTGGAACTGATGTTGAACCAGGTATTGGGAGAAAAATCAAAAATTCTCCTGAAAGCCGAGTATGATAACATGACGTCACCCAACCTCGATAAAGTAGGTGTGTTAGTCACAATTCTTTCACCTGACTTTATTCAATCAGGGAATTGTCTGGACCATGTCGAATCGTTTTTCAAAGGACTTGATTCCACATCAAAAGTCAACCGTGTATTCAAAGTTTTCAAGAACCCACTTACTGCACAAGAACAACCTCCTCGTCTTCGAGACCTGATCGGTTATGATATGTACCAGCAGGATCCTGAATCTGGTGAGGTTCGCGAATACACCGACTACTTCACAACGGAAGCAGAACGTCAATACTGGATGAAGATGGTTGACCTGGCTTATGATATCTATGAAACGTTGATCCAGTTGAATAGCGTATCCCGCGGCGTCAAAAATATTTTTAAACGCAAAGTAATTTACCTGGCGGAAACCGGGCACGATTTATCCGTACAACGGAATATCATTAAGCGTGAATTACAACGACATGGTTATGTTGTTCTGCCGAATCAAACACTCCCGGGTACAATCAATGATCTCGAAAAAATAGTGGAGCGCGACCTTGCCGAAAGCAATCTTTCGATCCACCTAATTGGAAGTGCATACGGAGAAATTCCTGCTGGAACAGATCGCTCGGTTGTGGATATTCAACACAAGATGGCGGCTGACAAGGCTGTGCGCGCGAAACAAAACGGTGATGATTTCGTGCGACTGATTTGGATCTCTCCTACCCTTCTTAACGCGAGTGAAAGACAGAAAGCATTCATCGAAAACATCAAGCGCGATGTTGAAGCCCAGGAAGGTGCCGAAATTCTTCAAACACCTCTGGAAGATTTCAAAAACATCATGCGTGAAGAATTGGTCGACAGCAACGAACGTAGAACTTCTTCGCCTGAAGATTCAGGTGGTAGGTCAATCTACCTGATGCACGATCGTGTAGATGTAAACGACGTGAAACCGATCAGGGAAGTTTTGGAGAAGTCAGGTTTCAGAGTATTGATTCCGGAGTTTGAAGGCGAACTCCTTGACGTGAGAAAAAAACACATCGACAACTTAAGAATTTTTGATGCCGCGATTATTTACAAAGGGAAAGTAAATGAGCAGTGGGTTCGCATGAAGGCATTAGACATTTTAAAGGCTCCTGGCTTTGGACGTAAAAAACCAATTATTGGGAAAGCCATATTAACTGCCCCCGGATCAACATTGAATGTTGACAGCTTCAAAAGTCAAAATCTGCGCGTGATTCAAACTGATCCACTGCGATCAGTCGAATCCATAAAAAGTTTAATTCAGGAATTTAACAGCTAAGCCATATGAGCGAAACAATCGATCAGTTGGTCTCAACAGCGAACCCGTTCCCAGGTTTGCGACCATTCAAGATTGAAGAATCTCACCTTTTCTTCGGACGTGAAGGACAAAGTGATGAAGTACTTCTCAAATTATCAAAGAACAGGTTTATCGGCGTGATTGGACCATCTGGAAGTGGTAAATCATCCTTCATCTATTGCGGGGTGATGCCGATTCTTTACGGAGGTTTCCTCACGGATGCCAGTCCTGATTGGGAGGTCGTCGTTACGCGGCCGGGTGCTGGTCCGATTGATAATCTTGCGGAATCACTTCTCAAGAACAATCCGGAATACATCCAGGCTGACACCGAAGAAAAGAAAATCAAGAGAACCATTTTCTCAACTTTGCTTCGAAGCAGTTCACTTGGCTTAGTGGAAGCGGTTGAACAAAGCCGTAAGAAAAAAGATGTGAACTACCTCATCCTGGTCGATCAGTTTGAAGAATTGTTCCGCTTCAAGGATAATCATCTCGACAACAACTCAGTTAACGAAACATTGGCATTCGTCAACTTGTTGATTGAAGCTGTCAATTATCCTGACGCTCCAATCTACGTGGCGATTACCATGCGTTCCGATTTTATCGGTGATTGTGCGCAATTCCCTGAATTAACCCGTAAGATCAACGATAGTCACTACCTGATTCCTCAGTTGACACGTGATCAAAAGCGCAGGGCCATAGAAGGACCTGTTGCTGTAGGTGGTGCAAAAATTTCGTCCCGGCTCACGCAGCAGTTGCTCAATGACCTCGGGGATAACCCGGATCAGTTGCCGATTCTTCAGCACGCGTTAATGCGTACTTGGAGCTATTGGGGTCGATATAAAGATTACGAAGAAGAAGCTGTTGATCTCAAGCATTACGAAGCTATCGGTACAATGACCGAAGCGTTGTCGATGCACGCAAATGAAGCATACGATGAATTGACTGAAGACCAGAAGCGAATCTGCGAAGTGCTGTTTAAAGCAATTACAGAAAAGCGCGGTGAGAACTTTGGTATTCGACGACCAACAAAATTAAATGAGATCGCGGCTATTGCCGATGTATCGGAAGAAGAAGTTGCCGCGGTAATTGAAAAATTCCGTGAACCGGGAAGATCCCTTCTCACTCCCGCGCATGGAACTCCGCTTGGTGGAAAATCAATGGTTGATATTTCGCATGAGAGTTTGATGCGTATTTGGGTGCGCTTGAAAAACTGGGTGGATGATGAAGCGGATGCTGTTCAGATGTATATCCGTTTGGCTGAGGCCGCATCGATGTACCAGGTGGGAAAGGCTGGTTTGTGGAGACCACCGGATTTACAACTTGCGTTAAACTGGCAGGCGAAACACAAACCAACCTTGGTTTGGGGTCAACGCTATAATCCCGCGTTCGAGAGAACGATGATCTTCCTCGAATACTCGAAGAAGGAATGGGAAACCGAGCAACGAATAAAAGAACTTGAACAGAAAAGAAAATTACAACGTGCTCGAATTGTAGCACTCGTACTTTCTGCAGCGACATTCATATCCATTATCTTCCTTGTGTTTGCGTTTATTCAAAAAGCACAGGCGGATGAGGCAAGAGAACTGGCGCAGGTTCAGGAAAAATTAGCCATTGCAAACGCCGATCGGGCAACGGCTGCTGCTGCCGAAGCGGAGGCTGCAAGAAAACAGGCTGATGCAGAAAAAGAAAAGGCGGTATTGGCAAAAGAAGAAGCAGATCAACAACGCAAGCTTGCTGTTGAAAATGAAGCCAAAGCAAAACAACAGGAAGCTTTGGCAAAGCAAAATGCCATTCGTGCTGAGCAACAGGCTGAGCTAGCCAAGAAGAATGAAAAACTTGCCAACGAACAAAAGATCGCTGCGCAAAAAGCACGCGAAGATGCGGTACGAAGACAATACATAGCTACTGCCAAAGCCATGGCTATCAAATCACGTGAAATCCCAGATCCTGTTCTTGAAGCCCTTATGGCACAACAGGCTTTCATGTTCAATGATAAATATGAAGGGTACAAGTATGATGACGCGATCTACAACGGCTTACACGAAGCACTAGAAAAATTCGATCATCCGTTAACCCGAAACCTGGAAGGACATGACAAGGGGTCTGCGCGCGCATTAGTAATACATCTTGCATCGAAAAAACTCTATTCAGGTGGAAGTGACGGTCGTCTCCTACGGTGGACGTATAATGGTTCAGAGTGGGCAATGGAACAGCTTGTTGGCGCCAGAAGTAACTTTCCAGTTTATACCGTGGCTGTGAATGCAGATGGAACGATGATGGCTGCAGGTGG
>CBQWHS010000365.1:0-5045 GCA_967728665.1 uncultured Chryseosolibacter sp.
CGGATTCAAAAATTGAAACCCGTGCGATGAGCAGGAGAAGCCCCAGTCCTCCTCCGATGAAATAGGCGACATGCCAATCAAAACTCTTGGAGATAAAATTGGCAAGCACTGCACCCATCAGCCCAACCGTTGCAATGATCGTTGTTCCATAACCCCGAAGATTTTTAGGAAGCGTTTCGGAAACCAATGTGATCCCGGCGCCTAGTTCTCCAGCCAAACCTATACCTGCAATAAAACGCAACGCTGCATATTGCTGAACAGTTGCCGCAAATCCATTCGCAATATTGGCGAGCGAATACAAAAGTATCGATCCAAACAAAACAGAAAGTCTTCCTTTTTTATCACCCATGATTCCCCAGATCAATCCACCTACCAACAAGCCACCCATCTGAACTTGCAGAAGCATTTCTCCTTTACTGAACAAATCACTTTCGGCAACACCCATCGAAATCAGCGAGGGGCGCCTTACTATACTGAACAGGAGCAAATCATAGATGTCCACAAAATATCCCAGCGCAGCAACAATCACCGGCAGGCTGTAAAGTTTTTTATAATCGTTTTGCTCCATAGTAGAATTTTGTATGAAAATATGTAAAAGTCCGGTTTCATCACAAATTCGAAATTTTTTGAGAATTGTAGCCCGAGCCTTTTGTCACATTTGTTCTGAGTTTTTTACGCTTAACCTGTGAGAAACCGAAACACTATGCGGTTATCAGTTCTGTATGCAGCACTTTTCCTGCTCGGTGTTGCCACAACTTCACGGGCAAAAAAAACGCCAGGCTCAAGACATCATTGATGGAGTTCCTCCTTGTGAACATGTTTTTTGGTCTTATAATCCAAAAAAGAATGAAGTCGATCATCTGTCTAGTTTCGGGACATCAAGAGCAGGTGTTGGAAAAGGCACTGTAAATCAAAACGGAGATGTATTCCTTAAAATCTCTTTTGCTGACGAAGCAGAAGGAACATACCAACTCTATACCTACGAGTGGAAATCAGAAAATGAATATGAGTTAAAATCCATTCAATATGATGCAAATGATAAGCCTACGGGATTGTTTTATGGAGGCACATTTGTTAGGGTTGAAAGTAAGAAGTAGCTGCCACAATCGTGATACTATATATTCTTCTATTTCCCCTTCCCCAGCACATAATACAACACCGGCCCGAGCACTGGCAAAAAGACCACAGCAATGATCCAGAGAATTTTTTTCTCAGTGTCTTTGTTGCCTTTTATAATATCAATGATAACGACAATGTCGATCACCAATATCAGAAACGATATTATCCTTCCCATAGTTAGTTGGATTCTAAAATTTTAAACAACTCATCGAGGTTTGGCGTGATGATTATTTCAGTGCGCCTGTTCTTCTGTTTGTTCTGCGGAGAATCATTTGCTGCCAGGGGAGAAAACTCTCCACGTCCCGAGGCCGTGATTTGCTGAGGCGCAACTCCAGCCTTCATTAAAATTTTTGTGATGCTTGTTGCACGCATTACACTAAGATCCCAGTTGTCAGCCATGTACTGAGATTTCTTGGAGATCGGAACATTGTCGGTGTGACCTTCAACGAGAATGTTGATGTCTTTCTGATCTTTAATTGCTTTGCCAAGTTGCTGCAATGCAGTGACACCTTTCGCATCCACGTCAATACTTCCGCTTCCAAAAAGAAGTTGTTCAGCAAGCGAGACATAAACTTTTCCGTTCTTCACTTTAACAGTGATGTCGTTTTCCTTAAAGTTCAACAATGCATTTGTGATTTTGGATTTCAATTCCTGAACCGCCTTGTCCTTATTGCTCAGCACTTGTTCTAATTCCTGAACTTTTTTTTCACGTTCCGCCAGACTGTTACTTAAAGAGTCGTTCATCTTGCGTGTAGTCTCCAGGTTTTGTTGAATTGCCAGAAGTTGCTCCTGTTGTTGTGCCATGTCTCGGTTGAGTTTGCCGCTGTTTGATAAAAGATTTTTGTAATTACTATTCAGTTGGTCATGTTCTTTCTCCAGATTGGCAAGCTTCTGACTTGAGTTCCTTACATCGATACCAAGACTAGTAGTATCTTCCTTCAGTTTTTTCAACTTCTCATCAAGCGATTTAATGTCTGTGTTGGCTTTTTCGAGGTTCGTATTTTTGTCAGCGAGATCAGCTTCGGTTCTCACTTTTTGTGCTAACAACTCATCGTATTTTTTTTTCGAGACGATACAGGACGAAAAAATTGCCATCAGGCACATCCCAAGTATAAGTTTTTTCATGGTTAGAATTTGATCGGAAAATTACGCAATCGAACGGAAAGCTGAAAGCGGATTATAATTCGATCGATCAGAAGAGAAACATATCGAAAGAATATCTCGGCGCACGGAAACCCTCAAAAAACAAAGGCAGCTTCATTGGATTTTGCTTATAAGTGCTCGATAAATTCCATGCCTTCAAGCAGCATCATGTACGATTTATTGATACTAAGCTTGATCTGAGCGTCAGCTTGCCTCAAGTCACGAGAGAACAATTTTGTATTATCCAATTATGAAACTGTATATGGATATTTTTCAATGTTGGACGTAAAAAAAGATTGTCTGTTTACCAGAAAAATGGTTTAGTCGTTGTGGCGTATCGATGGCCTACTAAGCAACTTTCAGGGATAGTGTCGATTGCTGGTACGTAGTAAGGAATGTCAGACCTTTCCAAAAAGAATGAAGATGTCCTCACAGACGATGCCCCAAAGTACCCAAGAAGTTTTTGCGAACCATTCACAGTTGTTATGTTTCCTAACGTTTTTGGCGCTGGGGTTTGAAATAAATCACTGCCTGTCTCTCGTTGTCTTCTTATGGATTCCATAAATGCAAAAATCTTTCTTGACACACTCATTTGTTCAATCTGTACGTGATACTTATTGTAGAATAATCTTTTGCTAGCAGGAATAAATGCCAAAAATTTTCTATTCACCTGGCTTACATCAAATTCAGGAGATGATAAAATCGGATCCGCGTTGTATTCAGTAATCCAACAAATGCAGCATTCACAAGGTCTCACATAGCGTATTGAGCTGCCAAATTTCACGTATCCACTACACGCGGGAGGGTTGGGGTAGGCAATAAAAATCAAAGGGTCATTAGCGCTTTCTACCCAGTCCACCTTTTTTTCCGGGAACGTGCGAATTTGCCACGTGCCAGTAACGCGCCACTTCATTAATCCTTCTTGTTCAGGAAGTACGTTTGCATCCAGGTAAATTTTAATACCATTTTTAGGATTTAAAAAATCCTCATTAGCTCTTGCCACTTGATTATCAAATTCCTTATAAATTTTTTGTATTTCACCTACAGGCAATAATTTCTCTGGTTCCGATTCATATTCACTGTTGTCGGAAAGCGTAATGCTCAAACTATATTCATCTCCAATAATTCCTTGAATACCGCCGACTTTAGTTTGATACACACCTACTGAAACCTCGCTCAAAGTTTCAGATTTTCCATTGTTATCTTTTATCACCACAATCGCGTTCTTCACTTTATTGATTGGACTAAGCTGGTTGTCCAAATCATTCGTGTATGTTAGTTTGACAGTATACGGACCAGGCTGGTCCGTAATCAAACCTTCAACCACTATCAAAGATTCCGCAAAGTCAGCATCAATTTCAAATGCTTTGATGCAACCATCAAAGCCAATAATTATAATAGCAAAAAGTAATGTTAGTCTCACGGAATTAGAATTTAAAGCGATACGAAAGGGAAGGCAATGCAGTTCCTACAATTGACATCTTGTAGGCTTGTTGCAATCCGATACTATTAGTAGCATAAAAAACACTGTAAGCATTTCTGCGAGCATATACGTTGTAAATAGATAAACTCCACGTACCTGAACCGATCTTGTTACGCTTGTGAGAGCCCTCCATGACCAACGCAAGGTCCAGTCGATGATAGTCAGGTATCCGGTATTGATTTCGCTCGGTAAAGTTGACGATCCTGATATGTTCAACTTCCATATAGGAATACGGAATAGTTACGGGGCGTCCAGTATGATAAGTAAAATTGCCGGTGAACGCGAATCGTCTGGACAAGCCGTATTTCCAATTTAGGTTCACAATGTTTGGCTGGTCAAAATTTGATGGATAGTTCTTGCCATTATTTATTTTTTCTTCGGGAGTATTTCCGTTAACATTTCTTAGAGAACGCGAGTAGGTATAGTTTAGTGATCCGGACAATCTTCCATGAACTTTATTCAATGCAAATTCAGCTCCATATGAATGTCCGGTTCCCGTGAGCAATTCAGTCTCGATCGAAGGATTTAACACAAGCTTTGCGCCATCTTTGAATTCAAGCAGGTTGGCAATCTTCTTATAGAATGTTTCGACCGATAACTCAATCTTTTTAGAATTGATGTCCCTAAAATAACCAAGCGAAACCTGATCACCTCGTTGCGGACGGAAATGATAATTGCTGGGTTGCCAGATATCGATCGGATTAACGGCAACTGAATTAGACAACAAATGAATATACTGATAGATGCGGTTGTAACCAATCTTAACAGAACTCTTAGAAGAAATTGTGTAACGGAACGAAACTCTAGGCTCAGGGCCAAAGTAGGTTTTAATCACTTCGCCTTTTGAAAAATTAATGGTGTCGATAACCGTCGCTGTATTTTTTATTAAGCCAGGTTGATATGTTTTAACGGTTGCTGCTCCGATACTTGTAAACATGCTTAACCGGATGCCGAGGTCGAGCATTAATTTCCTTGACATCTGAATTTCATCAGAAAGAAAAATTGCATTCTCCAACGAATGTTGGCTATCTATTGAAACGGGGGAGACATTTGATTCAATACTCTTAGAGACAATTGATGTAGGCTGACTCCGATAATAAGTGCTGTTTATTCCTGCAGTCAATTTATGGATACCTGTCTCATGAACTATGTCCGCTTTGATCGTTGGATAAAAGATAGAGTAGTTCATCTCATACGCCGACAATGGATCATCGTCATTCACTTTGTAGCTATAGTGCCCAACTCCCACGGTGACCGATGAAAAAGTTCTTCCATTAAAAATATGATCAAACTTAAATGA
>CBQWHS010000366.1:0-5043 GCA_967728665.1 uncultured Chryseosolibacter sp.
AAAAGCAGTGCCGATCACCAACGCTCCCACAAGTGATCCAAGCCATTTACCCAATTCTTCTTTATTCCAGTCGGCCGCGATCTTCATGCCAATGGGATAAATCCCCGCAAGGGAAATTCCAACTAAAAATCTTGTGATGAACCCAAGAACGACTGACGAAAAATCAAATAAAACGAAAGCATTTATTGTAGCACCTGTCAAACTTGATACAAAAAATATTTTCGATGGAGAAAAACGATCGGCCAATCCTAACATGGCAAAAGCTAGTGTTCCGATAATAAAGCCAAACTGAGTGGCGGAAAGCAGCCATGCCAGCGCTTGGTCTGGCCAATGATAGTCAATCGTCAACACTGGCAGTATCGCATTTGTTGCAAACCACAACGAGGTTCCGCAAAATTGAGCGATCACAATAATGATATTAACACGAGTTGATTTCAAGCAATGCTGTATGTTGTTGATAAATATAAGGACGGTTCATCAAACAGGACAAAAATTGTGATGAGGTCAATGTGCATGAAGACTTAGATTTATTAAGTTATTGATTCCTTAATACTTGTGGAGCTTAAACAGTCCATCGTTGATTTAGTTCGCTTCATGTTTTTTATTATTTTTACCCAATTATGGAAGAAGAGGTAATTCGTCAACAATATTCAGATCAGGAAAAGCAAAGTGTGTTTAATCAGGAGTTTATGCCTCATATCAACTCCATGTACAACTTTGCTTACCGCCTTACGCTTGATGCTGACGATGCAAAAGACCTCTTGCAAGACACCTACCTTAAAGCATTTCGATTTATAGATTCTTTTCAAAAAGGAACTAATGCTAAAGCGTGGCTGTTTCGAATTTTGAAGAACAGTTTCATCAACGACTACCGGAAGAAAAGTAAGGAACCTTCCAAGGTAGATTACCAGGAGGTTGAAACGTTTTATAACTCTGAAGATGTTGACCGGCAAATAACACCAGATCTACGCGTGGAGGCGCTGCAAGACATGATCGGTGACGAAATTTCGGTTGCGTTGAATTCATTGGATGTAGATTTCAGAACGGTTATCATATTGTGTGACTTGGAAGGATTTAAATACGAGGAGATGGCGAAAATATTAGATATACCAATCGGAACAGTGAGGAGCCGTCTTCACCGTGCGCGAAATCTGCTGAAAGAAAAACTAAGTGAATACGCCAAGAAAATGGGTTATAAAAACGCATAAAATTATTATATGAACTCCCCCGACCAGAGTAAAATGAAGCAAAACTGCTCGAACCAACGAGAGTGTTTTGAAATGCTTCAAATGATCCTCGATGGCGAAGCCTCAAGGGACCAAAAGGATCACTTCATGAAAGAGCATCTTGAACAATGCATGCCTTGTTATAAAAATTATCACCTGGAAGTTGCTATTCGCGAGTTGCTGAAAACAAAATGTCAGGATCACGCACCACAGGATCTGGTCGATCAAATCAAAAAGAAAGTCATCGAAAATCTAGCGCAATAGATGCCGGGGAAAGCGATTATTTTTTCTGCGCCATCCGGCTCTGGGAAGACAACCATCGTAAAACACTTGCTTAAAACCAACACTGACCTTGGTTTTTCTATTTCAGCGTCCACCCGTGACAAACGCGGAAGGACTGAACAACACGGTAAAGACTATTATTTTCTCTCTCCTATTGAATTCAAAAAGAAAATCGACAATGATGAGTTTGTCGAGTGGGAAGAAGTGTATGAAGGAAATTTTTACGGCACATTGAAATCTGAAATACAACGCATTTGGGACGAAGGAAAAAATGTAATCTTTGATGTGGATGTTAAAGGCGGCATGGCTTTAAAGAAATATTTTGGTGAAAAAGCGCTCGCTATTTTTGTAAAAGTTCCGTCTCTCGAAATATTGGAAGAGCGACTTCATGATCGCGGCACTGAAACGCCAGAAAGCCTTTCGCGAAGATTATTCAAAGCACAATTTGAAACTACATTTCAGGATCATTTCGATTATGTGCTGGTGAATGAAGAATTACAAACTTCCTTGGCCGAAGCGCAGCGACTTTACGATACGTTTAAATCAAAATAAGAACTCCCTTATTTTGCTTCTGCTTCAAAAAATTTATTAATCAAAGAGATCAACTCTGCCTCTGTCAAATAATACATCACGGTAAAATGCTTTTCGTTGAACCTGGTGAGAATCGAATAGTACTGCTCTTCTGACAGTTCATGCTTCTTCATTAAATCATCTTTTGTCTTTGGATTGTTGATCACAACATCGACATACGTCTGCACGATCGCGTTTTCTTCGCGCCAGCGACCGGCTTTTATTTTATCTTTTCGAGCTTTAGAGTAATAGAATGGAATGCGCGCTTTTAGCGCTGCTAATCGATCGTCAAATATTCCCTCATAAGGATTGGAGTCGATTTTTGAATCATGAATGGTGATTGCTTGCAACATGGTGGTTCGTTGTGTGAGACGTATCAGACTTGCTTCGTAGCCTTTCAACGGAAGCTCAAGCCGCGAATAACCGACCAATGAAAAAAGCAACGTGTCTGTACTTTTTGCAAACACACTAAAGTTCCCCTTTGCATCTGTCGTTGTGCCACGCGATGAATTTTTTACCTGGACATTCACATATGCCAGCGGCGCAAACGAGGCGGAGTCAACAACGATGCCTTTAATTATTTCCTGGGCATTTGCCTCGCAGAACAGCGACAAGGAAAAAATGATTAAGAGACTACGTAAACTCACCATGCATTTTTTGACTAACGATCAGCTGCCACTGAAAGTATTTAAGGAATTAGGTCAAGGACAAAATTAAACTTTCAGCATCCGGAAACGATTTGAGGAGTTCGTCTCTATTTGCCATTTCAAAATCTTCGAAGTCGAATCCAGGAGCAACAGTGCAGCCCGCTAGCGTGTAGCTTGAAGGTTGCTTTAGTTTCGCGCCGAACCAACAACCTGCGGGGATAACCACTTGCAAAGATTCTCCATTTTCAATATTCATGCCCAATCGGTGGATGGTAACAGAACCATTTGACAGGACAAAAATTTCCAGGGTGCTTCCCGCATAAAAATGCCATAGCTCATCAGACTTGATCCGGTGAAAAACTGATCTGTCTTGTGATCGCAGTAAAAAATATATCGCGGTCGAATGATTTCTTTCACCTTTAAATCTTGACGGAAGAGCTCTTTTATCGATAGATTCATTCGAGCGATAAGTCTCTTTAAAAAATCCTCCTTCGGGATGTGGATTTAACTTCAAATGTCGAATCCAATATTCAGCTGGCATTGTGCTCATCCTCCAAAGGAAAAAAGAAAATCATTACCTGACTTAATTTCGATTAATTATCTTAGCGCCACAAAGGGTAATTAGCTCAGCTGGTTTAGAGCACTACCTTGACAGGGTAGGGGTCACAGGTTCGAATCCTGTATTACCCACAGTTTTTCATACTCCGGTATTTTGACTTGGTATTTTTTTCTTCGGTGGATAAATTATCCTACGGCGAAATGATAGCCGACACCTTTGATGGTGATGATTTCTATTGATGGATCGTCTTTCAGGTAATCTCGTAGCTTGGTAATATAGACATCAAGGTTTCTTGAATTAAAAAAGGAATCATCGCCCCAAAGCCGCATCAGAATATCTTTCCGATTTGTAGTCGCGTTTTTGTTTCCCGTCAAGATCAATAAAAGATTTGCTTCACGGTTTGACAACTTCCGAACTTTTGAATCAGTTTTTAATTCGTAACGAGAAGGATTAAAATCAAACTTGCCAATCGCTATTGATTCGAGTGGCGCTTGATTTTTTTGTTGCTGAGTGAGTTGCAAAAGATTATTGATTCGGATGATCAACTCTTCCATGCTGAACGGCTTTCGGATGTAATCATTTCCGCCAGATTCAAAACCTTTGATCACGTCTTCAGTCTGTACTTTGGCAGTAACAAATATAATGGGAATGGTTGGATTGATTTGACGCAGATCTTTGGCGATAGAATAACCATCTTTCACGGGAAGCATGATATCGAGGACACAGATATCAGGTCGGATTTTTTCGAACGCTGGAAGAACATCTTTACCTTCTGTCAACATCGTTACTTCGAAATCACGACTCTCAAGACTCTCCTTCACAATTCTTCCCAGAAACGTTTCATCTTCAATATATAAAACTTTGGTCCTCATAAAACAAACAACAATTTAAGGTATGTGAATTGGAAGTACAATCTTGAACGTGCTGCCACTACCCGGCATACTTTCGACCGAGATTTCTCCTTTATGACTTTTCACCACACTTGCTACATAACTCAATCCTAATCCATATCCCTTGATGTTATGAATGTCGCCCGAGGGAACTCGAAAGAATTTTTCAAATATTTTTTTCTGAAACTCAGGCTGGATTCCGATCCCTTTATCTTTCACTTTCAGAATAATAGATTCGCCAATATTTTCAATATCGATTTCAAGACTGGATTCATTGACACTATACTTCAAGGCGTTGTCAATGAGATTGTAAATAATATTCGTCAAATGCTCGCGACTTCCATCCAGAACAAACGTTGTTCCCTTTTTCGAAAAGAGAACTGACGTATTTCGCTTTTCGAACACAAGCTTCATAGAGGAAAGCACTTGCGCAATAATCTGATCAAGATCAATCGATTCGATTTTCAGATCGACACCTTTATCTTCAAAAACTGATGTCTTCAGAATTTTGTCCGTCATTAGTGTAAGGCGGTTCAGTTCATTTTGCGCGATTTCAAGATATTCCGTTGTGCGTTTCGGATCGTCCAGTGCATTAAAATTTTTCAATGCCTCGAGCGCTACGCTCACCGTGGCCACGGGGGTCTTTAGTTCGTGTGTAACATTGCTGATAAAATCGTTTTTGATTTGCATCAATATTTGTTGTGACCGCAGGTTTCGATACATCACATAAAATGAACCCGCAGTAACTAATGTGAGAAATATCGAAAACAAAATTTGCGGTGTTATGTCACGAAGCAACAACGTGTCGATTCCGGCAAAAGCTACTGCGTATTGGTTGAAAGGATTTAATCGAACCACTTCTGACTGAA
>CBQWHS010000367.1:0-5042 GCA_967728665.1 uncultured Chryseosolibacter sp.
ATTTCAACATAACATTTCATTGATTAATGTTTGTTGGCGTTGGTAAAGAAAGTTAATGAATCTTAACTCATAACTGGCGATGACGCGGCTATTTTGTTTTGTCCGGGAGCGTTTGAAAAACTCATCGACTTAATCATCCATTATTCGATCCCTGACAAGATCAATGCCCCTCGCACTCGACCGGGCATAAGGATTTATACAACGTCAGCAAACACTCCTTATAACTATATAACTATGATTTCCCGTTTTCTTCTGATTAGTGCGTGCCTGTTGATTATGGAGCTTTCGTTTGGTCAAACCACCTTTGATTCGATTCGCTGTGAGCATCGTATCTCGTTGTTGAAAAAGAAAGCGTTAATTCTGAAGCAGTTAAATTTAACCGAATCTCAAAAGTCATCTTTTTGGCCGATCTACGAAAGCTATGAGCTCGCCACTGAATTTGTGGAAGCCGAGTACTCATTTCTACTGTGGCAATATGCTCGGCAGTTTAAATCAATGAATTCCAAAGAACAGTACGAAGCCTCTGCTCAAATGGTTGAAGATGAGTTTTTGATCGCGCGTATCCGTCGGCAGTATTTCAAGAGATTTAGAAAAGCGATCAGCGCAGAACAACTTACCGCCTTCATGCAGTTGGATCAAAGCGAGAGAACATCCTTTCGAATGCGGCTGGTTTACAACACAAATGCTGATGCCATCACAGCGGCACGTAAGTAAAAAAAGCACTTGGCATTGTCTTTGCGATTTATAGGTGGATATCACCGCTATGAAAAAAATCACCGTTATCATTTTAATGTTTTCGTTTCTGAAGACATTTAGTCAGGATGCACTCATCGAAAGCACAACCGTTGAATGGAATGAATTCTATAAACTAAGATGGACAGACTTCAATGGCTCGCCGGCCGAAACAGCTGCTGGGGACGCCGGGACAGTTGTACAGATAAAAGCGAAACCGTTCATCGTCAACGGTAAGGTTGATTACGACATTCGTGCATTCTTCGATCGGCAAAAATCATGGAAGCGTGATGAATCGCGGGAGTTGCTTGCGCACGAGCAACTACATTTTGATTTAGCAGAACTGTATGCACGTAAGATCAGGCAAAAAATATCGGAGCTACGACGAGCTGGAGTCGATGACGTGAAGATGTTCAATCGGGAAATCGAAAAAATCCTTACTGAAAGCAATGAAGTTGATATGCAATATGATTTGGAAACCCTGCATGGAGCACTTGATAAGAACCAGGCAGAGTGGGCCGCCTCGATAAAAGCAGATCTGGCTTCTTTACAAGCATTCAAGAAAACAAAAAGAGTAATCAGACCAAGTTAAAAAGCCCACTGGTTCAAGGTGGGCTTCATTTAGCTATCAGGATCCAAAACCCGCACTTCCGGATCCAGGACGAAATTAAGCAACAGAAGCGTATTTTCTTTGAAATGAACAAATCGCGTTTGTACGAGACAACGCAATTTCGGACTTCAAGTAACGTCACGAGTTCTGCTGTTTAGCTGTTCTTAACCCAGTTTCCGATACTTCGTAAAAGATGGAAAAAAAATTCATGCCAGCGGCCGACTATTTCATCTGCATAAGGTGCACGATTACCTCCTGAAAATAAGGAGTCACACCACTTGCATGAGTTTGTCCATGCAGCGTAGTCAGGCTGATCAGGTTGGCCGGTGTTCCATTACTCAACAGTTTCTGAAAAGTAATCTGCGAATTGCTGAACGGTACGGTTTCATCGGCATCGCCATGATAAAAGAAGATCGGACTTTTAGGAACCCAATCCGTAAGTGAATTTTCCTGAAATGCATTTACGAGATAATTAAACCGCGGGTCTGTGGAAATATTGGTACGAATATCTGACCGGATCAAGTCTCCGATCGAACTTGTGAGTGCACCATTTATTTCTCCAGAACTAGTAACGCCATTGAAAAGCGAGGGAATCTTCGAAGCATATGGCTCGTTGAATACATCAGATACCGCTGATTGAAAATCGTAGTATGCTTCATAGCTTCTCAAGACGTAGGCAATATAAAACGGTTGTGAATAGGAGGAGAGTGCAAAAAAATGTTGCTGAACCGCACTTACATCATAACCGCCGGCTGCCGGAAAGGAAGCTGTAAGTTGCAGGT
Source organism: uncultured Chryseosolibacter sp. (assembly GCA_967728665.1). GTDB lineage: Bacteria > Bacteroidota > Bacteroidia > Cytophagales > Cyclobacteriaceae > Chryseosolibacter. Next base: position 2,125 of record CBQWHS010000367.1, read on the forward strand.
CTTTCAAACCATTTTCATCAATATATTTATGCGCTGCGAGAGTCGCATAACCTCCTTCCGAATAGCCTGCCAAAAACAACTTTCCGTTAAGCGCAATTTTTTTATCTGTCGCGAGATTACGCGCTGCGCGCACATTGTCAACTACAGAAACCGCCATGGGTTCCTCAACATAATAGGGATGGAGTACATTTTTCGATGCGCCAAACCCAAGGTAATCGGGCACAACCGTAATGAATCCACTCGAAGCCAAAGCACTGTACAACAATATTTCATAAGTATCCGGCGTCTCCTCACTCGGTGCATCCGCATATTTTACGATTGTGCCGTGTTGTACGCTCACGATCGGAAATTTATCGGCTGTGGAATAGGGTAGAATTACCAGTCCCGATGCCGTTATCCCCGAGCCTTTATAGAGTGTTGTATACGTTACTTTGTAAACAGTCACATCATATTTTAACAGAGACGGATCAATCACATTACCCGACAGTTGGGCAAGCAACTGAAGCTGGGCTGCTGTTCTTTTTGTGACCACCGTGGATTCAACCAGGTTGCGTTCATCTGCTTTGGGATTCGGTTCCTTATCAGAGCATGCACATACCAGGAAAAGGACAAACGCAAATACGATAGACTGTGTCTGTAAATGCTTTTTCAACATATAGCAATAACGCACTTTTAAAAACGAGATATAGCAGTCTTTGAAAAAAAGTATGGAGTTATTTGTTCCCATTGTGAAGGGCATTTTTACGAAAATCGGGTTCAATGTTTCAAAATCGTTATTTGCATGGATGGAGATCAATCTCACATCGGTAACAACGAAAAACTAGCCGTTTGCAGTTAGTGGATTGAAATCTTCCTTTCAAAAATTATTTACTGCAAGTACCTTCATCACATCGTTTTTGTAATTCCGTCCGATTGGAATGTGATGTTTACCGATTTCAATATCGGTTGCTGAATAGGCATCAATTCGCTCCCGATTCACAATAAAGGAACGATGGATGCGGATAAAACGCTCACGCGGTAAGCTCTCTTCGAGGTAACTTATTTTCTGTTGAGTAATAATTTCTTTGTCTGCAGTACGCACCTTCACATAATCTTTAACACTCTCAATAAAAAGTATCTCGCTCATTTTCACCTTGATCATTTTCTTGTCTACTTTAAAGTAAACATAGTCGTCCGGAATCTCTGGCTTTATCGACTGAGCAACTCCATTTCCCACGGGGTGATGCAAAACCTTCGCGACAGATTTTAAAAACCTCTCGAACGGTATTGGCTTCAACAAATAATCAGCAACCTCCAACTCAAAACCGTCAATAGCATAGTCACGGAAGGCCGTTGTGAAAATTACTTTCGGAGGATTCTTTAATGTCCGCAAAAAATCAATCCCATTCAATTTCGGCATTTGGATGTCGAGGAACATAAGATCAACGGTGTTACTCTGTAAAAAAGTGAACGCAGAAATAGCGTTGCGGAAGGTTGCGCTCAAGTGCAGCTGTTCAACTTTTGCGACATACGATTCCAGTATCTCAATTGCCAGTGGCTCATCATCGACAATTATGCACGTCATGTTACGGTATTATTGTTTTTATTGATACGAATGTATTCCAAAAAAGTTTACGTCATCCACGAATGGATAGGATCACTAGAAAAGTTGCTTCTCCATTCATAATTTTCAACTCGTGACGATTAGGATACAAAAGATCAAGTCTTCTTTTTACATTTTGAATTCCAATCCCTTCCTCCCGAACCTTTACATGGCCGTTCTCACTCGATTTACTGTTCTCAACTTTGATCACAATATGATCTGCATGAGAATCAATCGTAACTTTCACCCACGACTGCAAGAGGTCTTCACTTGCACCGTGCTTGAAACAGTTTTCAACAAACGGAAGAATGATAAGCGGGGCAATTGTTCTGTCGCCAACATCACCGGACACCCGGATATCGACATCGAGTTTGTCGCCATAGCGCATTTTCTCAATGTCCACATAATTGCGGATAAATTTTATCTCCTTGCTAAGCGAAACCTCATCGCTCCTGCATTCATACAACATGTAGTTGATAAGCTCTGAAAGTTTCAACACCATTTCAGGTGCCCGCTCTGATTTTTTCAGCGTAAGTGCATAAAGGTTATTCAGTGTGTTGAATAGAAAATGCGGATGAATCTGTGTCTTCAAAAATTTGAGTTCCGCCTGCAATTTCTCCTCGTTAAGAATCTGCTGTGCCTTTTGATTGGTGTACCAATATTTCAGCAATTTTATGGCGACCGCAGTGAACGTGACCGGATACATTCCGGCAAACGTCTTTACAATTTTTGGAAAATAGAGAAATGGGTCTTTCAACATACCCGGATAGTATATCGGGTAATCAAATGTAAAAGCGATGTAGCGTTGAACGATACCCGCTACAAACGATACAACGATAAACCAGACGGAAAATGTTACATACTGCCCCGGTAGCAAAAATCTGGGCAGAAGAAAATACATCGTAAAGTACGTGAAGATAATTTTAATAGGAAGGAACATCAGTTCCTCTGCGAACGTCTGACCGTAGTTCTCTTCAAAACTTCCATAGAGCGTTGCGTAGAAGATCACATGCACGACCCAGAACAGTACGTGCTGAAGGATTCTATTTCTTAATATCCAATCAAACCTTTGCTTCACTTGGTGTAAGTCGTTCCTCGCCCAACGTATTCGTATAGCAGGAGTTGAGACAAAAATAACCCATTCGAGGCCACCAATTCAAAAAAACAAACGAACAACGAGTTGAAACGGACATGCTACATGATTCAATTGTCCAAATGCATTGGAGCTGAAGCAAGCACTGTTTGACTCGAAGGAGCTGCATTCAGACAACCCTGCAAAAACTGATTGATCCGTACACGTTGTAGCACTTGAAACCTTTTACCCAATGAAATCTTT
>CBQWHS010000368.1:0-5036 GCA_967728665.1 uncultured Chryseosolibacter sp.
TAAATTTTTTATTCAATCCCCAATACCATTTTTTATAATCATCATATGAAATGGTACTGTCACGGTTGATCCAATCTTCAGAGCACAATTCCCAGGATTCAATGATTCCCGGAACCGCATATAATCCCCAGTGAATAATCATACCAAATTTCTGATCGCGCCATTTTTCTAGCTTTTCTTTCACCAAAGGATCATCAGGCCATTGATACGTTGACGATTGCTGATGGATATTTCCTTGTGCAAAACCTGAAAGCGAGCATACCAGTATGGCAATGATGTAAATAGCGGAGTTCAAAAATTTGTTAATCATGATCCTAATATCCTATCTTTTTTTCGTTATTGATTTTTTGGATGATAAATAATCCAAGATTGCGTCCCTGAATCTGTCCGGCTTCGATAGCATCGCGAAAATGGATACCACCGTACATCCTCGAGATAGCCGCCTCACCTGCGGCCTCACGGAATGACTTAAATGTGCGTGCTGGCAAACCAAAGTATTCTTCGGATGTATCCCTGAACATGAAGCTCTCGCCGAATATCATCGTCAATATTTCTGCACTCGCGGTTGATATCACACTATGACCGCTAGTGTATTCCGGAAATGGAGGCGTTTGCAACATTGGCCGCCAGGCGGGGTCTATGTATTTGTTGATCGCAGCTTCAGGTCTCAACCGATCACTTCTATACTTTTCATCCCAACAACTGATGAATGCATCAAACAATGTTACCGAGACCAACGCATGAACGAATACCGTTTTTCCGAATGGAAGTTTCGCTTGCTTTGAAGCAATTCCTGTGATACCAATCCAATGACCACCAGGCGATATTTTTTTAATACCTATTGCCATATGTCCAGAGTACTGCACAGCAAAAGGATTGCAATCCCAAAATGCTGCAATTGCTTTTTGTTCATCTGTAAGATTCAGCGATAGGTCATGCACCTCTTTCATCAGCATGTAAAATGGAGTTCCCGGAGTATTGTTTACAGGAGCCGGAGGTGGAGGTGCAAACTGACTTGCTGAATCAATCATAAGGGGACGAATCGTTCGCCAGTACGGCTCAACAGCTGCCATATACTCAGGAGGTGTTGGATGCCAATGTCCCTCTTCATCTGCATTAGGCGTGTATCGCGTTAGTGTGCTAAGTTTAGAATAGCCATCGGTCTTAGCATACCTGACGATTTGTGATGCAACTTGTATGGCAAATGCCTTGTTATCTTCAATGTCCGCAGGAGAAAGCTTATGTTTCTTCCTATACAAATCAATAAGTGCTTTCTGTTTTTCTTCCAGCAAATATCCCGACGGAATAATTTGTCTCCCAACATCGAGCATTGCGTACATCGCACAAAACGACTCCGACCAACGAATAGGTTTAGTCGGAATCTGAAGACCTGGATCAACGTTTAACATTTTCAAGAGGTCCGGAAGATTCTTGTCAGCGCTCTGCGATACCGTATATGCTGCCAAAATTGAGTAAGTATAAAAACGGCTTGCCGCAGGAGGATTGACAACATCGTGCAGCATAACTTCCGACAGGTAAAAAACATGCTGAACAAATTCACCACTGTCATCAGCAGGTTTGGAATTGCCAACCAAATATGTAAAGATGAAAATTATTAGTGCTGCCCTTCTCACTTTGTGTTCAATTGATAAGCTTCTACTGAATTATTATTAATGGCAGCCAAAAAATATTGACGACTGGCAGCCTTTATCATTTTAATGGATTTTACATCTCCGGATAATTTCAATCCTGATTTCGCCTGCGGAATAAATTTAAAATTCCCTCTTCCATCACCTTCAAACAATTGTCCATAATTGGCATCGATGGCACCGAGTCGTACACGAGTAGCATGTTGATTTCCCGCAAGAATAATATCAGCATTGCCATCGTTGTTGTAATCCAATATTTCAATTGCATACACAGGAGCATATTGCGCTTCAATGGGAAGAGCATGCATGGTGAATGAAGTTCCTTCATTGCGAAAGAACATGGTTCGTACTTCACTTGCCACAAGCTTATTCGAATTCTTTAATTCTTCGGTTGAAAATAAATCCTCCAGCGTAGCTTCTGAGTAGGCAGCATAGCTTGTGAATTTTTTTCTTAATGCATAAATCTGATCAAGCATTTCATCACGGCTTGCAAACGGATATGATTTCCCTTGAACATAATGAGTTAGAATAGGATCGACAGATCCATTCTTATCAAAATCCTGATACACCAATTGCAACGGCTGGTCTGCCGAGACATTAAAGCCTGAATTTAAACCTAGATTTCCAGCAATGATATCAGCATCTCCATCGTGATCAAAATCTGCGACAGCCAGTTTGTTCCATAATCCTGAAACAGGTTGCTGAAAGTATTCCCGAGTTGCTTCACGAAAATTTTTTCCTGGTTGATTTATAAATATCCGAACAGCCATGAACTCTCCGACCACAATCAAATCTGGAAAGGCATCACCATTTAAGTCCGACCAGGCAGCATCGGTGATCATTCCGCCTTGAACAAGATCTGGAATTATCATTTGTGTGACATTTGTAAAATGCCCACGCCCATCATTCAATAATAAAAAACTCTCGGGCGTCATTGGATACGATCCGGGCACAACGCGGCCTCCGGCAAAAATATCAAGGTCACCATCTTTATCGACATCAGCGACGCGTACGCAGGATTTCGCAGTACGCATGCTGGGAAGAGGTTCGCTGGCTTTTGCAAAATTACCTCTGCTATCATTCAAATATAGCCTGTCTTGTAAAGCCTTATCGTTTAATTTATAATCGTGATAACCTCCACTGGCTACATACAAGTCCTGGTCGTTATCACCATCAGCATCAAAAAATATTGCATCAGCATCCGTACATAAAAAATCTTCATCGATGCTCGCGTTGGCCATGTTTGAAAACATCCCGTCTGCAGACTGAATGTAAAGATGTCCTGGATTGCGTTTTGATCCTCCAGCGAAAACATCTGTCAGCCCATCACCATTTACATCGGCAGTCGCAAGCACGGGGCCACACGTTGATAACATACTTGTCAGCATAGGCTGACGCTTGAAATCATTAGAAGCGAATTCTGTGTGACGATACTGCAACGGTGATTCAATTTTCGAAAAAACTGTTGTCTTATTTGCGAGTAAAGTTTGAGGAACCGCAAACGATTTATTTTCCGCCACCTCTACAGTTTGGTTAGCGGATAAATTTCTTAGCATGCTTGTATTGCCACTCAACCAAATAACTTTTACCGAGTCGATCATCATGGACGATCCAACGCCAACGTGTAGTTTGGGACTCACTGAGGATTGATAACCACGGACAGGCATCTGTTCGATGTATTGCATCTTCCCTCCTGCATAAACATATACTTTGCTATTCAATCCGTGTGTGTTGCCTTTAATGCCCTTGAGCTTAATGGCTATATAATTTACGTTGTTGTTTTTTTCGCGGGCCAAGTTTTTATAAACACCTGTTTTATCATTTTGATTATTGACAATGAGATCAAGGTCGCCGTCATTATCAAGATCACTATAGGCTGCTCCGTTAGAAAAACCTTTCTTATCAAAACCCCAGTCGAGACTATTATCCGTAAAATCTACTCCCGCGTTGTTTTTAAAAATGTAATTGTGCACGGGCGTTGATGTCATTGAATTCACGAGTTCAACTGTATCTGCTTTTTCTCTGTGAATGGCTTTCTGAAAATAATAGTCGCCTTTATATTTCAGAAAATCACGATTCGTATAGTCTCGAAAGTATCCGTTGGTGACAAACAGATCTTTCCATCCATCATTGTCGTAGTCTGCAAAAAGCGGAGCCCAACTCCAGTCTGTATTGGAGACGCCAGCAAGTTGCCCGATCTCGCTAAAAGTTCCGTTCCCATTATTCACATGGAGCATGTTGCGCATGGTTTGATGGAAGAAACCTCTTGAAACCATCAGTGCATCCTGTTCATAATTATCCGGTCCGTATAATAATTTTTGTCGTTTGTTATCCTCAGGAAGCATGTCCGATGTGAATATATCCGGCCATCCATCGTTGTTAAAATCACTGATGTCCGAGCCCATCGAAAAATTGGAAATATGCTGAAGATATTCCGTCAGCTTATCGGTGAAAGTTCCATCACCATTGTTGATATAAAGATAATCCGGTTCGGCATAGTCATTGGAAATATACACGTCTGGCCACCCGTCTTTGTTGAGATCGGAGACCGCTACGCCAAGTCCGAAACCTAATGCATTGGAAAGTATTCCAGCTTGCTCCGTTACTTCCGTAAAATGATTGTTGTCGTTTCTAAAAAGTTTATCCCCAGCATAAGGGTGTTTAATTTTTCGCGCTTGTTCATAATCAAGATCGCGAATGACTTTAACATTGGTGGCAAGCAGGAACAAGTCAAGGTCGCCATCGCGGTCATAGTCAAAGAATGAGGCTTGTGTGGAATAAGAAGGATCATCAAGACCCATTGCCTGTGCCTGATCTTCAAAAGTCAAATTCCCTTTGTTAATAAAAAATTGATTCCTGCGTTTTTCAGGTTCCTCTTTGCCGGAGTAACAAACATAAATATCAAGCAACGCATCACCATTGATATCCACCATTGCAACGCCGGTCTTCCATCCATTTCTTCCTCCGACACCAGCGCTTGCAGTTATATTTTTAAATTTCAGATTGCCAAGGTTCAGGTATAACTCATTGGGTTGCATGTTCCCAATTAGATATATATCATCAAGCCCATCGTTGTTGATATCGCCTGTGGCCACCCCTCCACCGTTGTAGAGATTTTCGTATGTGAGAGCATTATGTTTTGAATTCTCCGTGATAACGTTTTTGAAATCTATACCGGTCTTTGAAGCCGGAATCAACTCAAAAAGTTTATTGCCTTGCGCTATTGCAGCCGTGCTGGCAAGCATCAGCAAAATTACGCGAATCATTATCTGTGCTTTCATAAAATCCGGAAACTAGAAAAATGAAAGAGAGGCTGAACCCCAAACCGGTTCAGCCTCAAGTGGAAATTATCTAACTAAACTAACATTATTTATCCCACCATACTTT
>CBQWHS010000369.1:0-5011 GCA_967728665.1 uncultured Chryseosolibacter sp.
AGCAGCAGCACCGGCAGCAGGAGCAGCGGCAGCACCTTCAGCAGGAGCAGCAGCAGCTTCTTCAGCGCCCAATTTCGCAGCGCGTGGAACTTCTACAGCAGCGATTGTTGATTGTTTAGGATCAAGAAAATCGATGCCTTCCATTTTCATATCGCCAACTTTTACAGCATGGTGAAAATCTAATTCACCAACATTCACATCGATATGATCAGGCATATCTTTCGGGAAACCATATACTTTTAATGCAGCTTTTTTGCGAATTAAAGCTCCGCCTTTTGCTACACCTGGAGCCTGGCCAACAAGACGTGTCGGAATGCTCATTTTAATCTTTCTGTCTTCAGAGATTTTGAGAAAATCAGCATGAAGAATCACTTCACTTACCGGATGGAACTGCACTTCCTGAAGAATTGCCTTGCTTTCCACACCTTCAATGTTTACTTGTACAAAGTGAGCTTCGTTTGTGTAAACCAACTCACGGAAAAGAATCATGGGAGAATAGAAATGAATTTGTTCTTCTCCTCCATACAATACACAGGGTACCAAGCCTTCATCCCTTAAACGTTGGGCGTCAGCCTTGCCGAGATTTGCTCGTTTATACCCTATAATCTCAACGGTTTTCATAATGAATATTAATTTAAGTTAAACAATTACAATTTAATGAACAGTGAGCTGATTGATTCGTTGTCATGGATCTTACGAATCGCTTTCGCGAACAAATCCGACACGCTCAACACTTTTATCTTTGGAGACTCTTTCTTCAATGGAATCGTATCGGTTACGACCAACTCCTCCAAAACAGAATTCTCCACGTTCTCATATGCCTTTCCCGATAGCACCGCATGCGTACAAACAGCGCGCACTGTTTTTGCGCCATTCTCTTTCATGACCGCTGCAGCTTTACAAATTGTTCCAGCGGTGTCTACCAGGTCATCTACCAGAATAACATCTTTACCTTCAACCTCACCAATCAAACGCATCGACTCAATTTTGTTGGCCTCTTTTCTATGTTTATCACAGACAGCAAGATCAGCATTGAAAAATTTAGCAAAATTTCTCGCACGCTTTATTCCACCTACATCGGGTGTGGCAAACATGATATCCTTCAAGCCAAGCGACTTCAAATACGGCACGAATATGTATGATCCATCGAGGTGATCAACGGGGATATCAAAAAATCCCTGGATCTGATCTGCATGAAGATCACACGCCATGATCCGGTCAGCACCCGCAGCGGACACGAGATTGGCGATCATTTTTGCAGCAATCGCTACCCGTGGCTTGTCTTTCCTGTCCTGCCGCGCATATCCGAAGTACGGAATGATGACATTGACATTGTGAGCACTCGCGCGTTTTGCAGCATCAACCATCAACAACATCTCCATTAAATTGTCAGCGGGAGCGAAGGTTGACTGAATAATGAAAACATCATGACCACGAACTGACTCGGCCAGGAACGGTGACATCTCGCCATCGCTGAATTGCTGATAATTAACAACGCCCAGTGGCTCCCCGTAAGCATTGGCAATTTTTTCTGCCAAGTACTGCGTGGCACGGCCACTGAAAATTTTTACTGCCATGATGCTCCGTCAATTCATTTAAAAAACTAATCCCGGTCGTCTCAAAGGTTTACTTCTGGATTCAACCGGGATAAGTGTTGTCCTACCAGGGCTCGAACCTGGACTTTCCTGAATCAAAATCAGGCGTGTTGCCAGTTACACCATAGGACAATATTTTTCTGCAGGAATGGTGATATCTGAGCAGAAACCCCTAATTCTGCCTAAAAAGGCTTAATTTGGGTCTGCAAAGGTAGAATTATTTTTCAAAAAAGGATTATTTACCCCCGAATTTTTAGAGGTCTTTTTCCTGGGCCACATTTCCCCCTTCCAGGAATCCTTCAGCCCAAAACCGATATTTATCCAGAATGGAAATAACAGCATTCTTCAGGTGACGGTTATTGTGGAAGTCAATGGCGCCGTACATAGTGGTTGCATAGCCTTGCCAGATCGATCTATTTTGGCGTCTGTCATAAAACTGGATCAATAAGGTTCCGGTTCGAAGAGTGAATTTCTGCGGGTCATAGCTGATATCGTCTTTTTGATTCCGAACCCATTCTTCAATGTCGGGTTGGTTATAGCCGTTGAATTTCAAACTGTCGTTAAACATTTTGAAGCCGATAATGAGATGAGGCTTATTACTTGCCTGGCGGTAGCCGAGAAACTTCATCCGGGCAATGATAGATTTTTCGATAACTTCATTCATCATGCTGGAATCATTGATCCCAGCTGGCTTCATAATATCGAAAGTGCGATACCGCTTAAAGTTTCCCTTATAACTATAATCGTATTCGACCGGAAGTTCTTTGTAGCCTAAACAGGATGCCAGCAACACCAAGAGCAGCAATGGAGTAAAAAATTTCATCATAGGTCTACGGTTGTAATTAGAGAAGTTGAATATAATTCAATTCCTACATTGGAACAATAAACAATTTGAAACCTTTTACTTCACAATCACTATGAATGTTTGGCAATCCAATCTCTTGCGTTTACAAAAGGCTCGATCCAAGGTGATATCTGATCATTTTTCCGATCTGCGGGATAATAAGGCCAGTTCCATGGAAATAAAGATCTCTCAATGTGAGGCATAATCGCGAGATGCCGACCGTCTTTTGATGCTAATGCCGCTGTGGAAAAATCTGAATCGCTCGGCGTGCCGGGATATTGTTTGTAAAAATACTGTGCTGAAATGTTAAACAGACTTTGATCTTTTGGAAGGATGAATCGTCCTTCGCCATGCGCAACCCAAACCCCCAGTTTTGTTCCTGCCATTGATTTGAACATTACTGTGTCATTCTCCGGAATTTCCAGCTGCAGGAAATTAGACTCGAATCTTCCTGAACCATTGTGATGCATTCGTGGATGTTCATCTTTCATTTCGGGATACAATAGTCCAAGCTCCATCATTAATTGACATCCGTTACAAACGCCCAATGATAAGGTGTCCTTTCGCTGATAGAATTTATCAAGCGCTTGCTTTGCTTTAGGATTATACAGGAATGCTCCCGCCCAGCCTTTGGCAGAGCCGAGTACGTCAGAGTTTGAAAAACCACCAACGAACACGATCATATTCACATCAGAGAGATCGTCTCTTCCGGTGACAAGATCGGTCATATGTACGTCCTTCACATCGAAACCAGCGAGGTATAAACTGAAAGCCATCTCGCGATCGCCGTTCACACCCTTCTCACGAATGATCGCGGCTTTTATTCCTGTAGGCGTTCTTCGCTTTGGATCAATTTGATAATTCTTGAATGTACCGTCAAAGCGGGATTGAAATGAAAATTCTAAAACTTGTTTTCTGTAATTTTCAAAACGAAGGTCTGCGTGTTTTGCCGAACGTTGTTTCCTGTCAAGCAGATGTGATGTTTTATACCAAACGTCACGTAGATGATCAACGTTAAGCGTAATGGAAGTAGAGTTAATTTTTAGTTGACGTGTTTGATTTACTACGCCAATCTCCTCGTAACGAACGTTGTTTTCCTTCAGGGTTTTTGTTACCGATTTTTCATCTTTTACCTGGATGATCACACCTGGATTTTCACTGAAGAGAGTTTTGATCAAATCTGAATTCAATGCACGAAGATCAAGGTCGATTCCAACCTTCGGCATGGCAAAACACATTTCGAGCAATGCTGTAATCATTCCTCCCTCTGAAATGTCATGCCCGGCAAGAATCAAGTTATCATTAATAAGTTTCTGAATGGATTCGAACGCCTTTGCAAAATATGCCACATCATTTATCCTCGGAGCCTCATTTCCAAGAACATTCAACACTTGAGCAAGACTGCTTCCGCCAAGTTTAAAATCGTCTTTCGAAAAATCTATATAAAATAGTTTGCTTCCGGTGATTGGTTGTAACACCGGAGAAATTGTTTTTGTGATATCATCTACTTCCGCGACAGCCGAAATGATTACGGTTCCCGGAGAATACACAACTTTTCCATCGCGATACTTTTGGGTCATCGAAAGAGAATCTTTTCCGGTTGGAATATTAATGCCTAATCCAATCGCAAAATTGCTGACCGTTTCAACAGCATCATACAGTCTGGCATTTTCCCCTGGATTTTTTGCCGGCCACATCCAATTTGCGCTAAGCGAAACTCCTTTTAATCCATAAGTGAGCGGAGTCCAAACTATGTTCGTCAAGGCTTCTGCAATGGCGAGATAACTTCCCGCTGCAGGATCAATCAATGCGGCTGCAGGAGCATGACCAATCGCATTTGCGACACCTTTATTTGTTAAATAGTCGATTGCCATCACGCCAAGATTATTTAGCGGGAGCTGAATCGGACCACATGTAGGCTGCGTCGCGACTTTTCCAGACACTGAGCGATCCACTTTGTTCGTCAACCAGTCTTTACACGCTACTGCTTCCAACTGAAGAACCAGTTCCAAATACTCTGTAAATTTTTTAACATCATATTGCACAGGTTGAAAAGCGGGACGTTGAGCAGTGTCCGTCAAAATTGTTTTAGGAGACGATCCGAAAAGATGACTTACTTTCAAGTCAACCGGATTTTTTTTATTTCCATTGCGGCCGAATTCAAGTTTGTGACTTCCTGTAGCCTCACCAATGACGTAAAAAGGAGCGCGTTCACGTTCGGATACTTTTCTCAACGTATCAACATCTGCCGCTGATATGCCAATTCCCATGCGTTCCTGTGATTCATTACTTATAATTTCTTTATCGGAAAGCGTGGGATCTCCAATGGGTAATTTATCAATTTCAATTTTCCCTCCCGTTTCTTCCAACAACTCAGACAAACAGTTTAAATGTCCACCAGCTCCATGATCGTGAATAGTAATGATTGGATTCTTATCAGCTTCAACCATCGCACGAATCGCATTCATCGCACGTTTTTGCATTTCAGGGTTTGACCGCTGAATCGCATTCAATTCGATCGCGTTTCCATATTCGCCCGTTGCCACGGATGAAACAGCACCACCACCCATAC
>CBQWHS010000370.1:0-5003 GCA_967728665.1 uncultured Chryseosolibacter sp.
CAGATGTTGTTGTGCTCTGTTTCCACTCGCGTGTGATTGTTCCGTCTTTCTGAACAAGCTTATAGGTGTAAGGTGCCTTTCCGGCGATAACTTCGATTTTCACCTTACCCGCAGTTTCATTGGTACACGAAGGGTTGCTGAGCTTGCGAACCACGGCGAGTAAATTCCGGGTGCGCGCAAATCCGAAATTGTCTTTGCCCGAACCATCTTTGTCCCACAATACGTTTTTGTAAACTACTTTTCCGTTTTCAATTCTATCAGGAAGAATATATTCGATATTGTCAATCGAGAAATTTCCTTGTCCACTGCGATCGATCACCAGCCAGTAGCCCAGCGGTTCCTTTGGCAGTTTATTCAGATCAACATACAGTTCGGTGCCGAGTTTGTTGGCTGTTGTGCCTGTGGCCGTCACGAGCCACTTGCGTTGAACGAAAGACAATATTGAATCTGCGCCTACGCCGGGTTTAGTACTCAATGGCAGACCATTATCGCCCCAAAGAATAAAATCCTGATTATTGATGGTGCCGGTGTTGGCTGGATTATTGGCCACCAATGCTCCCACGCTCATCTGCAGGAACCCTGAATCGTATGCACTTCCCGATTGCTTCTGATATAGCTTGAAAAAGTCATCACGCCCTAGACCCGCGATGTGTTTTCCGTAGCTTGCGTTTCGCTCTCCGTGCCATAATAATTTTTCGCCTGAGCTGACCAAGTTCCCCTCGATGATGCCAGTCCCATATTTGATTGCCAGGTAGCTTTCATATTGAATGCGTTCGACGAAAGTGAGGGCACGATCAAAAATGATGAGTTCAGCCAATGACCCCTGAAATGCTTTATATTTTTTTGTTACACCTGCGCTGCCCAGCGATATGAATGCATTCGTGGATGATGTGCCAACCTTGTCCCAATTCTGCATTACGGAAGTAAGCACTGTTACTTTCTCGTTTTTGCCATACTTGTCGGCGATCGTATCAGGACCAATAGCCCTTCGCGTTGTGAGCAAAATATTTCTTGACAGAGCTTGTTCTGTTCCCCACACACCTCGTTCAGTTGTGTCAGCAGATTGAAACACGGCAAGCACTGAAAGCTCGGCCAATCCTTCAAGACTATGTGGTATTTTAAAGTAGTCATCAATTCCATCGAAGACCAAGGCCTTGTTGAAGTTAATGGTTGAATATGCGGAGGGAGTACTTGCAGCAGATGCTCCGGTTGCATCATTTTTGAAAAGGCTCAGATCAGACCATTTCGTTCCTGACAATTGACTTCGATCAGCGCTTAGCCATACGCGTGGACCTGTAAGACTATCAGTAGTCAGTTGGGCAAAAGATGAAAACGAAAACGCGATGCCAAGGAGGGCGACCAGGAGGGTTTTTTTCATTGTTGCTAGCGGTAGAGGTTTATTGCATAGTTGATTTTAATCCTTTCCCTTTTCAATCCAACCCTACCTTGCTATTTGCTTCGGGAATCTAAGCGGCTATAAATGTCGTTCGATATAAAAAGGAAATCAAAAAGGCTAAGAAAAAATAAGGCAGAACCGCGTAAGGTTCAGCAGGAAAATGAAGATTTCTATTCAGTGTAAACGTTTGTCTTCAAACAAGCTGATATTGCCAAGCGATGACTTAACCTAAATCTCTGTCGAGTTAACGCGTCAGGCAAATAGACCAGATGTAATAAAATGACGCAAACTATTCAATATTTTGAGAGCCTCGCGCTATTACAACGTGTGGGCTAGGCTATTTAGTATGGCCATTGGATAATTAGTCATTCGGCATTAGGAAGTCAGAGCCGATTCTAAATACTCAACTGCTGTATGCTAAATACCATCCCTCACTCATTCCTCAAGCTATTCACCGGATTCATAAGCGATGCGCGTATTGCCTGGTAGCTTACGGTTAACAACGTGATGACTACTGCTCCTGCAACAGAGACAATAAATATCCACCATGAAAGTGTTGCCCGATATTCATAATCGCTTAGCCAGTCTGTCATCAGGTAGTAGGCAATTGGTACCGCAAGCGCACAAGAGATTAGCACCAGCATCACGAAGTCTTGAGATAGCATGCGCCATAGGTTGGAGACCGAAGCACCCATTACTTTGCGAATACCGATCTCTTTTGTTCGCTGCTCTGCTACAAATGAGGCTAATGCAAACAGCCCGAGACACGAAATAAAAACAGCTAGTGCTGCGAAGAAACTTGATAACTTTCCCAATCTTTTTTCATCACCGAATTTCCTTGCATATTCTTCATCAACGAAAGAAGCGGAGAAGGGAGTAGCTGGATTCAGGCGTCTGAACACTGCCTCAATCTTGCTCAGTGCGTCCTTTACGTTACTTTTTGGATTCAACTTAATTAAAAAAACATTTTCGCTGTCATCCGCAAGATGCCACATTGCAGGCCTCACAGGCTCATAAGGTGACTGCACTAAAATATCTTTCACGACTGCAATTACCGTGTACGGCTTATTGTTCCAATGGATCACTCTCCCAATGGGATCTTTTAGACCAATAAACTTTACAGCGGATTCATTCAGTATAAACGCAGATGAGTCGGATGCAAAATCCCGCGAAAAATCTCTTCCTTCTTTTATCGTCCACCCAATGGTCTTTCCATAATCATGCGAGACCGGGTTGTTTGGAAAATCAACAGCCTGGTTCGGGTCCTTTCCCTCCCAGTTGAAACCCCCATTTGTATTCCAAACAGATGTGACCGGACTCCCTGACTCAGCTATTTCGACGATTGCTCCTCCATCGATCAATTCCGTGCGCATGGCATCGAAATGTTTGTGAACTTCCGAACTCACGCCAACGCTGATCAAGCCATCTTTTGTGTATCCTATGGCTCGCGCTTGTGCATATTCAATTTGTTTATACACGGCAATCGTACCAATGATAAGCGTAGTCGAGATCGTGAATTGAAGAACAACAAGAACCTTTCTTGGAATAGAGGCATATGGCCCCAAACGGAAAGTGCCCTTCAGTGTTTTGATTGGTTGAAAGGATGAAAGGAATAAGGCCGGGTAACAACCTGCAACAAGGCCCGTGCTCAGCGTAAAACCTGTCGCAAGTAGCCAGAACGTTGCGTTAGTCCACGGCAGGCCTATACGTTTGTCGGCCACGGAATTAAATGCAGGAAGTATGAGGAACACGAGCAGTAAAGACAGAACGAAAGCTAGTGTTGCAATCAATATCGATTCACTGAAAAATTGTGTGATCAGTTGTTTACGTATCGAACCGATCGCTTTGCGAATACCGACTTCTTTTGCCCTTTTTTCGGAACGCGCTGTGCTCAAGTTCATAAAGTTAATGCAGGCAAGAATAAGCACGAAGGCACCGATGGTAGCAAAGAGCCGCACATTGCTTATTCGTCCCCCCACATTTACACCTTGCTTGAAGTCAGAATACAAATGCCATTTCGACATTGGGTGAAGAAAAACTATAGGTTTGTATCTCCGCTCTTCAACACTCACTTTATTCAGTTTCACATCTTTGATCTTAAGTGAAAGTTGCTCCATGTCTGCTTTCTCCGAGATCATGGCAAAAGTTCGTGTATAGTTGCTGCCCCAAGGTTCCTCCATTTCGCTGATCCATTTATTCTGACTCAGATATAACGACCATGGCATGATGATCTTTAAATCACGGAATGAGGAGTTGTACGGAAGATCCTCGTAAACACCTGTTACTTTCAGGTCAGCCCTATTATCCACCCGCAATAACTTGCCGATAGGATCTTCGTTATCAAAGTATGTTTTGGCGACTGACTCTGAAAGCATAATCGTGTTCATATCTTTCAGACCTTCACGCGTTCCATGGATCATTTTCAGCGAAAGCATTTCCGCCACTTCAGGTTCAAAAAATGATCCGTCCTGGAAGAGAATCTTGTCCCCATAGGTAACGGTATGGCCATTGTTCCATGACGCCTGTAAAACATAAGTGAAATCACTTCCGAATACATTTCGAATCTCCTCGGCCATCTGTGCCGGGTTGGCCTCCTGAGTTCCAATTTCCTCGTTGTACGTCTGGTGCTGCATCACCTGCGCAATGCGGTGATAATTAGCATGGTATTTATCATACTCCAATTCATCATATACCCAAAGTGTAATTAGAATGGCTACCCCCATCCCAACAGCGAGTCCACCAACATTAATGAAGGAATAAACCTTGTTCTTCAACAGGTTTCTCCTGGCAATCTTCAGATAGCTTTTAAACATATCGACCGAGTTTTAGGTATGACTTACTTTCGAATAAATTGGTTGCATCTGCAATTAAATGAATACTCGATGAAGCATGAGAAGTTACGAAGAATGGCGAAATTAAGAATGACGGAATTGCGTGCCGCCTGGCTTCATTGAAGCTTGAAACCTTTGAGGGAAAGAAGAGCTTGCAGCCGAACATACTTTCCTGAAGGGCAGACATGTCTATGGTTCGGCCAATGCCAAATTCCTTAAATGCCTAATGCCTTTACCGATGACTTTTCCCAATCAACGTAAACTCCACAACAACCTTCCCGACATTAAAGTTAGAGTACAACAATTTCACAAGGCTCCGGTTATCCATTTCCAACGCGATATCAAATGCTCGTTGATATTTATCTGAATCATATCCCAACACCTCAATCACATTCAGTATATCAGTATCCGGACGCCTTGACTGCAGTACTGTCGCGATTTCTTTCTCGAAGTTCATGTTGTGTTCTGTCAGTTTTTTTTGATTCAACATCTGATCCACCTTCTAATGTTCCTTGTAAGTGGGGATCGAATTTTAAAAAATAGATTTCTATCGCACGCGATCTAGTGCAAGCTGATAACCCTTGTTATTCTCCAATTGCCATTTTCGCGTTTCCAGATGTGAACAAACTTTGAATAATGGTTTGGTGGACCTTGTTGGTTGATGTTGAGAAATCCATGCATTCCAATTTCAACTGCTCCGTATCCCTTGATCGCAGATACTTCAATGCTTTGGCTCTTCAATTCCCTTTTTACTTTTCCGCAGATATTATTTTTAA
>CBQWHS010000371.1:0-4967 GCA_967728665.1 uncultured Chryseosolibacter sp.
GCATGCCATATTCTAAAATTGTTGGCCTTGGCCATCATGTTCCTGAAACGGTGATCACCAACCAGTATCTGTCCACCATCATGGACACAAACAATGAATGGATCGTTGAGCGAACTGGAATTAATGAGCGAAGATGGATGGATCCCGCTAAGGATACTGTTGCCAATATGGCCGCTAAGGCTACACGCATGGCGTTGCAACGGGCCAATCTCACAGAAAAAGACATCGACTTTATTGTCTTCGCTACTATCACTCCGGATTATTTTTTCCCAGGTTCAGGGGTGTTGCTTCAACGCGAATTGGGACTCGATTCAATCCCAGCGCTTGATATTCGGAACGCATGTTCAGGTTTCATTTATGCTTTATCCGTAGCCGATCAGTTTATCAAAACTGGAATGTACAAGACGATTCTTGTTGTTGGAGCGGAAATACAATCGACTGCTTTGGACATTACGACACGCGGCAGAAACACGGCTGTGATATTCGGAGACGGAGCTGGCGTTGCCATTCTTCAGCCGACAGAAAGACCAGGGATTTTATCAACACACCTTCACTCCGATGGGCATTTCGCCGAAGAATTGTACGTGAAAGATCCTGGAAGTAGCCGGCCTCACAAAGAGCGCCAGCCTGATCAAATCACAGACACAAGCACATTCAAAGTCGTGATGAATGGCAACCAGGTCTTTAAACATGCTGTGGTTCGCTTCATGGAAGTGATCAACGAAGCGCTTTCTGCTAATAAGTTGAAGACGGAAGACATCGACTTGCTAGTTCCGCATCAGGCTAACCTGAGAATCAGTCAATATATACAAGCGAAACTTGGATTGTCCGATGAACAGGTTTACAATAACATTATGCGTTATGGAAACACAACTGCGGCATCCATCCCAATCGCGATGAGCGAAGCTTGGGCAGAAGGGAAAATCAAAGAAAATGATTTACTTTGTTTGGCGGCGTTTGGCAGTGGCTTCACTTGGGCCTCGGCATTGATTCGCTGGCAAAATTGATTTCGAAGGGTGGATAGTATCCAATTCTCCGGAATCATTAATCACAAACCCCGACATGAAAACTTCTACCTATAATCCTAGTCCACTGGAAGTCGACTTTGCAAACGCGTTGTACATTCTTCAAGAAGACATCCAGAAACACCTCCAGGATAATCAGATCACCAAGGTGGAAACGTTCTTAAAACGTGACAACCCAATGGTAAGATTTAACCTTGTTGACAAAGATGGCGACCCTCACGAAATCGTAGTCCGCATCATTCAAATCCCAGATAAATTTTAATCAACCCATTCACTGCAATGTCAATACTAATTGTTCTTGCGTGCATTGCACTTCTTGTTCTGTTAATCACCTATTTCAAAGTCAACCCATTTCTCGCATTTCTTGTTATTTCAATTCTCGCCGGATTGTGGCTGGGGATCGACCCAACAAGAATTACAGCATCCGTTCAGAAAGGAATTGGCGACATGCTTGGATCACTTGTTATTGTGATTGTAAGCGGGGCAATGCTCGGAAAGCTGGTCGCCGAAAGTGGGGCTGCTCAGCGTATAGCTTCCGGCATGATGTACTTGTTCGGTGAACGTTATATTCACTGGGCATTGATGATCACCGGGTTTATCATTGGTATTCCGTTGTTTTATAATGTCGGATTCGTTTTAGTGATCCCGTTGATTTTTTCAGTAGTATATCGCTACAAATTTCCTGTCGTTTATATCGGACTTCCAATGCTGGCGGCCCTATCCGTAACGCATGGATTTTTGCCGCCACATCCGTCACCTTCGGCACTCGTAGCACAATTTCACGCAGACATGGGACGCACTCTTCTCTTGGGAATTGTCGTTGCCATTCCTACCGTCATCATTGCCGGACCTTTGTTTGCAAAAACTCTTCGAAGAATAAATTCACCGCTTCCGACAACATTCCAACCTAATGAAATGCCTGAGGGACGAATGCCTGGATTAACAAACAGTGTGCTGTCATCAATGCTACCCGTGATTTTAATTGCCCTCACGACAATTGTTTCTCCTATGGTGAAACAACCCGGAACATTGAAATCAATCCTGGTTTTCTTTAGTGACCCGGTCATTGTTTTGTTGTTGTGTCTTGCTGCCGCGACTTATACACTTGGATTGAAATCAGGCATGACCATGAAAAAAATAATGGACATCTATGGCGATGCAGTGAAGGATATTGCCATGATACTGTTAATTATGGGTGGTGCCGGCGCGTTGAAACAAGTGTTGACAGATAGTGGCGTGAGCAATGACATTGCATTATTACTTAGTGGCCTCGATGTTCATCCACTCGTTTTAGGTTGGGGAATGGCAGGACTGATTCGGATCTGTGTTGGCTCGGCAACTGTTGCAGGATTAACCGCTGCGGGAATTATGGCACCACTACTCGAGACGATGAATGTTGATCGTGACTTGATGGTGCTGGCGGTCGGTGCTGGAAGTTTAATGTTTTCACATGTTAATGATACGGGCTTTTGGCTCTTTAAAGAGTATTTGAATCTAAGTGTGAAAGATACTATTCGATCGTGGTCGATGATGGAGACAATTGTTGCTGTTGTTGGTCTGATCGGTGTGTTGATCCTGAACGCCTTGATCTAATTCCAAATCAAAATCTAACATCACGATTTTTACATTTAAATAAATTTTTACGTATGACTCCTGACGAACGTTTCGCCCAACTTAACCTTACACTTCCTCCAGCGCCAAAACCCATTGGCGTTTACAAGCCGTTTTTGATTGTTGATAAGTTTGTCTTCGTCTCGGGACATGGAACAGTAAAAGAAGACGGTACACTCATTATTGGAAGAATTGGAAAAGATTGTACGATGGATGAAGGAAAAGCGGCAGCTCAACAAGTTGGTTTGGCGATTCTTGCAACGCTGAAAAAAAATCTTGGTTCACTTGATAAAATTAAACGCGTTATAAAAGTCTTAGGAATGGTAAATTGTGTTCCTGAATTTGAACGACACCCATATGTAATCAATGGCTGCAGCGAATTGTTTGCAAAAGTCTGGGGCGAAGATAGTGGTGTGGGTGTGCGCAGTGCAGTGGGCATGGGTTCTCTTCCCGACAATATTCCAGTGGAGATCGAGGCGATGTTTGAATTAGCGTGATCATGAATAACTGGTATGAAATAAAAAATATAGCCGATGTTGATTCACCTTCGTTGGCGATTTATGTTGATCGCGTAAAGCAAAACATAAAAACACTTGTTGAAAGTATTGATGATGTCGCCAGGCTTCGTCCTCATATCAAAACTCATAAATCAAAAGAAGTGTCCATAATGATGCTGGATGCCGGCATTCAAAAATTTAAATGTGCGACAATCGCTGAAGCGGAGATGCTTGCCGATGCAGGAGCTAAAGACATCTTGCTGGCATATCAGCCTGTCGGTCCTAAAGTTTCGCGTCTTGCAACGCTAACAAAAAAATATCCGGCCGTTACATGGGCATGCCTCATCGACAACAAAAATTCTGCTCTCGAAATCGCAGAAATATTTTCTAAATCGGGACAAACTATAAATGCGTTCATTGATTTAAATGTCGGCATGGATCGAACCGGTATTCTTCCCGAGAATGCTTTCAATCTTTATAGTGAGTGTCTTTCATTAAACGGAATTTCAGTCGTTGGCCTCCACGCTTACGATGGGCATCTTCGCGATAGCGATTTTTCCATTCGTACGAAAAAATGTGACGAGGCTTTTGCCCGGGTGACAGAACTTCAGCAGAAAGTCATGCTAAAGTTTGGGACGAATCTTATCATTGTTGCCGGAGGCACGCCTACTTATTCAATCCATTCAAAACGAAAGGAAGTTGAATGCAGTCCAGGTACGTTTATCTACTGGGACAAAGGTTATGAGCAAGCTTTGCAGGAACAACATTATCTGCATGCGGCTTTGGTAATCTCCCGAGTAATTTCAATTCCAGAAGAAAATGTTATCTGTATCGACCTTGGACATAAAGCGATAGCTTCCGAGAACCCGATACAAAATCGTGTTTATTTTTTGAATGCACCAGGGCTAGAACCAATC
Source organism: uncultured Chryseosolibacter sp. (assembly GCA_967728665.1). Taxonomy (GTDB): domain Bacteria; phylum Bacteroidota; class Bacteroidia; order Cytophagales; family Cyclobacteriaceae; genus Chryseosolibacter. The sequence continues at coordinate 4,051 of CBQWHS010000371.1, forward strand.
GGCCATAGCGAAGAGCATATGGTTTTTAAAAATCCAGGAAACAAAAAATACACGGTTGGCGATGTCCTATATGGTGTTCCTTTCCATGTATGTCCAACCGTTGCTTTGCATGACATTGCACACGTTGTCGTGGATGGAGAAGTGAAGGCTCAGTGGCCAACGCAGGCACGCAGAAGAAAACTTACTGTGTGAAAAACACACCTTGATTAGTGCGGTCGCATCTCGTTGGATCACAATTTCAAATTTGTAATTTGCGCGATCATTATTTGATTTCACATGTTTACTATTGATGCCCACCTCGACCTCGCCATGAACGCCATGGAATGGAATCGCGATCTACGCAAGTCTGTTTCTGAAATTCGTGAACGTGAAAAAGATCTGAAAGACAAACCAGATCGTGGAAACAATGTGATCAGCTTTGAAGAGTTAAGGAAAGGTGATATCGGTTTAGTTGTGGCAACTCAAATTGCACGTTACGTTGCACCTGGCAACAATCTTCCAGGTTGGAATTCTCCAGAACAAGCATGGGCTCAGACGCAAGGACAACTTGCATGGTACAAAGCCATGGAAGATGTGGGAGAACTTCGTTCTATAAGAAATTTATCGGAGCTTGAGGCACACGTAAAATTTTGGAATGACGGTCAGCCAAAAAATAAAAAACCTATTGGCTACATCTTAAGTCTTGAGGGCGCGGATTCAATCGTCAATGTTAGTTATCTCGAAAAAGCTTTTCAATCCGGCTTGCGTGCTGTTGGTCCTGGCCACTATGGACCCGGCCGATATGCACAGGGAACGAATGCAACTGGCGGCTTGGGAACACAGGGTCGTGAGCTGTTGAAAGAGATGGAACGCCTGAATATTATTCTTGACGCTACGCATTTATGCGATGATAGTTTTTGGGAAGCGTTAGATCATTT
>CBQWHS010000372.1:0-4967 GCA_967728665.1 uncultured Chryseosolibacter sp.
GATAAGGATTTGGTGCGAGCGCAGGATAACCGCTTCTTCTGAAATTTGCCCAAGCCTCAGGGCCATTCAAAAATGATGCGATCCAGTATTCATAATTTATTTGCTGCAACGATGCAGTGAGTGACGAAGTGTCCAATGGATTCGCATTCGCGTAAGCATCACGGTTTGCCGCAGATATTGCTGAAGCTGCGTCATAAGACGCCATTTGATCCACGTGCGCTTTCACTCCATTCGTAAAGTATACTGATGACGGACTTCCACCTGTTATCCATCCACGGGCGGCAGCCTCGGCAAGCAACAAATTGTCTTGCGCTGCAGTCACGATAAATAATGGTGACGTTCTTTTAATAATTCTATTTCGGTCTGCCTGACTGAACGCATAACGGCTTCCAATTCCAACAGCAACGGCTGCAGTTTGCGCAGCTCCATCGTCAACTCCCATCGGCATTCCATATTGATTATTCGCAGCCGTACTTCCGGCACCTGTTTGTCCGGTTCCGGAAGTAGCTCCAGGATAACGAACTGCAATGGCTGACAATCGTGGATCAGATTTACTTTGCAATGCATCGACAAAAGGTTTTGCCAAAAAGAAATTGGCTGCTTCAGTTCCATTCAATGTGTTGCCTATTGGATTCACGTAGTTTGCATCATGCTTGATTACTGCATTATCTGCATTACTTAAAATCACACCACCAGCAAATGCAGCAGCCACAGTTGACTGTGCTTTTGTTGCATCAACTTTACTCAATCGCATTCCAGCACGGAGTAACAATGAGTATCCGAATTTTTTCCATTTTGCAACATCGCCACCATACAACACGTCAGCAGTCTCAATTTTGCCGGCCGGATCAAGTGCGGCAGAAGCTTCCGTCAAGTCCTGAATTAACTTCGGGTAAATCGTTTGCTGACTTTCATATTTTGGAAAAAATGTTTGACTCGTGTATCCAGCGCCAGCTTCAGAATATGGAATGTCACCGTAAGAATCAGTCAGTACCATGAAAGCATTCGCCTGAATGATGCGTGCCATGTTGTACAAGTTTGCCCGGGTTGCATCCGTTTTTGTTCGAACGATCACATCGTTTGTATAACGAATCACGTTTTGATAATAATTCGTCCAGTTCTGAGGTGTATTACCGATGTTTACCTGATTAAAATTTCCACCGACGTTCACTCCTGAATTGGACGTAATGATCTGTTGGACAATCGCAATTTCATAAGCAAGTCCCGTTCCGGTAGACGAGTTGATCACTGCGTTATTTAGAACTAAAGCTGGATCAAGCGAAAGCGAACCAGTTTTACTGGTATTCATCTCATCGAAGCCTTCATCACACGAAGTTGTCAGTGAGAAGAAAAATGCCAGAAGACAAAGGTTAAATATCTTTTTCATACGTCGTGGTATTTAGAATTTAACATTAAGATTGAAACCAAGACTGCGCGTTGTAGGAACACTTGGCGATTCCAGTCCAACAACGTTGTCTGAGGAATAGCTAAAACTTTCCGGATCAATATTCGGAACCCATTTCTTCAACATCAAAACGTTGTTCGCAACGAAACTCAATCGAAGGCCTTTTATGAAGGATGATGTTGCAAAGAATTTGGTGAAATCATAACCGATGGTGATCTGCCGAAGCTTCCAATAACCAGCATTGTAAATAACTGGCTCAATGAGACCAGCACCTCTCACAACGGAATAATATGCTTCCGCTTGTGCTGGAATAGTGTTCTCATTTCCATTTATGTCAACACCATTACCAATGACCGCACCAGCATCAATTCCCGTAACCGGATCAGACGCGCCTTCCCGGCCCACAAGAGTTTCCTTAGAAAGACCGTGACGATACGCATTGAAGTTGGTTCCGGAGAGTACTTTTCCGCCGAGTTTGAAATCAATCAGAAACGATGCTGTCACTCCTTTGTATGTAAATGCATTCGTAAAACCTCCGACCCATTTCGGCAATGCACTTCCGAATGGAATTAACTTTGTGGTTGGTAGGGGAATTCCATTAGAGCCGTATACGATCCGTCCTTTGTTTGCAGGATTTACTGACCCATCATCTCTTCGATAACCAAAACCAACAATTTGTCCCATCTCCTGTCCGACAATCTGCTGAACGAATCCATTGAATACGTGTGTTCCAACGGTAATATTTTCACCATCGACTTCCGTTAACAGTTTGAGTACTTTCGTAATGTTATACGCGCCTGCAAATGTGAAGTCCCATGTGAAGTCTCCTGTGCTGACAGGAATTGCATTCAACATAAGCTCGACTCCCTGGTTTCTGCTTTGACCACTGTTGATTCGCGTTGTTGTGAAACCTGACCCATCGGAGATCTGTGCATTTACAATTTGATCATTGGTTATCTTACGATAAGCAGCCACATCAACATTCAATCTGCTTTGAAGCATTTTCAATTCGAAGCCAACTTCTGTTTCCGCGGTGCGCATAGGCTTCAGGTTAGCGTTGGGAACTGTCAATCCAAAATTACCCACAGGTTGACCATTGAACAGGTTTCCATTGACACCATAAAACAATTTGTTTGAATAGGGTGGAACATCTGTGTCACTTCCCACTTCCGCATATGCAACTCTGAGTTTTGCAAAGTCGAGCCATGATGGTGGCGTTGTAAACGATTCGGAGATAACATAACTCGCCGACACCGAGGGATAAACAATGCTGCGATTTTCAGGTGACAATGTTGAGAAGACGTCATTGCGAACTGTTCCGGTCAGGTAAACCATCTCTTTGAACCGGACTTCAGCTGAACCATACAGCGAATTAACTCCCCGCTCCTGCAAATCGTAGGTTGGATCTTTCGCACGACCGTTTTGAACCGTGTAAAGATTACGAACAACAAAGTCCGTCACTTGCACACTGTTCAAGTCTGTTCTTCTGCGCATTTGATTTCCTCCTAAGTTCACATTGACACCGAAGTCCCCAAATGATTTCGTTCCCGAAAGCAAAAAGTCAATGTTAGTTTCTCTGAATCTTCTGGCTTCCTGTGTAAACAGTCCATTGTAGAATCCTGGCAGACTTGCGTAGATCGAGGAATTGTTAATGGACGCTTTTCCTGTTGGTAGATTGATGTAATCGTTATCTCTCGTCCAAAAATCCTGACCAACTCGAACTTGTGCAAACAGCCAGTTCGTGAATTCATATTTAGCAGACATGTTACCAAAAATTCTGTCGCGCCTGATATTCTGTTTTACTTCGTTGAGTACCCAATACGGATTTGTGCGATTTGTAAAACGTGAGTATTTGTATTCGCCACCACCCGGATTATATGCGTTCGCCTTGAGAACGGACAACGGCATTGTATTAGCCATCGCATAAAGTGATGTCGGAATTGAATTGTCTTGATCTGAAACTACCGGCGGGTTTTTATTATACTCATTTGCATAGTTAACATTTCCACGGAAGCTTAGCTTCTCCGATAGGTTGTAATCAAATCCCAGGTTAATTGTTTTTCGTGTGAAAGAGTTGTTAGGTGTGATGCCCTGGCTGTTCATGTTTGAGATCGAAACATTCATTCCACCCTTCTCACTATTTGTCGCAAGAGAAACCGTATTTGTCAGGTTTTGTCCATTGCGATAGAAGTCGCGAATAATTCCTTTTTGTGCTTCGTATGGAACAACAACATTGTTGAACAATAGCTGTGTCATGCCGGGTTGGATTTTAGGGCCAAAGGACCACTGACCTGTATCCGGGTCGGGACTCGCACCAACAGAGGAAGGGCCTTTTCCGTTTTCGCCCTGACCATACACATATTGATAATCGGTGTAGTCGAGCGGAGTGTCGTTTGTGTAATTCATGTTATAGGTAACACCAATTCCTTTCGATGTTCCGCGCGATTTTGTTGTGATCATGATGACACCGTCTTTCGCACGTGAACCATACAACGCTGCGGCTGCTGCTCCTTTCAGCACCGTCATACTTTCAACATCATCAGGATTGATACTGCTCAAACCATCACCACCATCGGTTGACGCACCACCACCACGATTTCCAATGGAGTTATCACCAGCAGTGTTGCCTTGGTTTGTTCCGAAGTTCGTATTATCAATGGGAACACCGTTGATTACGATCAGCGGATTGTTTTGACCAGAGATAGAAGATTGTCCACGAATACGAATCTTTGAAGTACCGCCAGGTCCTGTTCCCAGGCCAGAAATATTTACACCAGCAATTTTTCCCTGAAGCGAATTCATCAGGTTTGGTGTGCGATTGATCGACAGCTGCTCGGAGTTGACTTTTGTTGTAGCATAGCCAAGACTTTTGGAAGACTTCTCAATACCCAAAGCAGTAACAACAATTTCGTCCAATGCTTTCACATCCGGCGACATCGCCAGATCAATCACACTCCGACTGCCGACTACAATCTCCTGAGTAGCGTATCCAACAAAAGAAAATATAAGAATGGCATTTTCGTCCGGTACACTGATGGCATATTTTCCATCTGCATCTGTAGATGAACCTATGGTTGTTCCCTTCACAATAATATTTACACCCGGAAATGCAGCGCCACTTTCGTCTGTGACGGTACCGGAAACAGTGATCGCTAAACGTGATCCAAACAGAGAGATCGGTACAAGATGTTCAGGTAATGACAAACCTGCCATCATACGATTTGCTTCGATCAACGGAGTGAGCTGAAGCGATGCACTTTGGGGAGCACGCGTCAGAAGATCACTATTCAATTGTGCAATCACATAAAAATGATCACCAGCTTTTTTGAACGATAGTCCGGTGTCTTCAAGCATAACGTCCAATGCCTCTTCAACCGTGTTGAATGTTGTTGACGTTAACCTGATGATCTTTCCCTCCACCCACTCGTCTTTATAAGCGATGGAAACTCCAAAAAATTTCTCTACCTCTTTCAGTCCATCTTTTAATGTACTCGCTTCGAGGTGGAATAACTTACGCTGTGAAAGTCTATGATTGGATGCATAAACTTCATGCGGCTGCGCA
>CBQWHS010000373.1:0-4961 GCA_967728665.1 uncultured Chryseosolibacter sp.
CACAGAAACGGAGCCGTCTTCGAATTTCAATCGACCTCCTATAATTATTTCATCCGATTGCCAAGGGTAATGTGTATCGAGTGCATAGCTCATTTTTGGTAATGCAGCTCCGAGATGTACCATCGCAGCTAAAGAAATTCCCAAGTGACTATTTGAGTGCATGGATAAATCGCGACCGAACGTCTCACAAATACCAGTCAATGTCATAGAGGCACGCAATCCTCCCCAGAAGTGATGGTCACTTAAAATGATATCTTCCGATCCTATCGAAATACTTTTTGGAATCTCTTCGAACGAAGTTGTGCACATGTTCGTGGCTAACGGAGTCTTCAATGCTTTCCGGACAATGGCCATATTTTCTTGTCCGCGCACCGGATCTTCCAGGTACTCCAGCACGGATTCCATTTCGCGTCCGTAGTTGATCGCAGTCTCCAATGTCCACAATGCATTGGGATCTATTCGTAAAGGATAGTCGTTACCAAAAGCTTTTCGCAAAGCGAAGATCGCATCGACTTCTTGTCGAGGTTCAAACACCCCTCCTTTTAACTTTATAGATTGAAAACCAAATTCCTTACACATCGCTTGAGCCTGAGCCACGATCTCATCAGGAGTCAGTGCACTTTTTTGTCTGGCAGCGTCCCAACCGGTTGCGTTCGGATTTGTTTTAAAGCCTAGTGTTCCTCCTGCGCCCTCGAATTTATAAAACAGGTAGGCGGAAAATGGAACACGATCGCGCATCCTCCCTCCCAACAAATCAGCAACTGGCTTTCCAGTAACCTTGCCAATAATGTCCATGCATGCAACTTCTACAGCGCTGAAAATATGGACGAGCTTTCGCTGATCCCACGGAGCTAGTCCCCGATCTGCAGTCGAATCTTTTCCGAAGGCATCTGTCAGAATTTGCCGGATTTGGTTGAGCTGAAAAACATCTTTCCCAATCAATAGCTTCTTAGAATCTTCGAGTGCCGCATCGATGTCTTTTGTTCCAGGAATTTCACTGATGCCGGAGATATTGTCATCCGTCACGATCTCTAATATTGTTCGCAGTGCATAAGGTGCATGCAAGCCTGCCGCATTCAATAGCGGGGGATCTACAATCGCAATGGGCGTGATGTGTATTTCCTTAATACACGGGCCAACGGTATTTCTCATTTTATTTGATTGAGTCATCAAGAAGTTTAACCAGGGAACTATGATCGAGTTCACCATTTCCCGCAGCAATCGCTTTTTTCATTTGAGCTGCTACCTGGGAAGTGCCTGCCATTGAGACATTGTATTGCTCGCCTGCAGCCAACGCAATGTCTAAATCCTTTTTATGCAACTTGATTTTAAACCCCGGTTTAAAATTCCGATCAATGATACGTTTTCCGTGCAAGTCGAGTATTTTGCTTTGCGCAAATCCTCCCAACAACACCTCACGCATTTTCACAACATCCACTCCTGCTTTGTTGGCCAATGCAAAAGCTTCAGCCACCGCCTGGATCGTCATGCCCACAATCATTTGATTACAAGCTTTGGTGATTTGCCCCGCACCAGCTTCCCCAATGTGAACAATGTTTTTTCCCATCACCTGAAAAACAGGGAGTGCTTTTTCAAATGCCTGTGACTCGCCTCCCACCATAATCGAGAGTGTGGCCGATTCAGCTCCAACTTGTCCTCCGGAAACCGGTGCATCCAACGCTTCAATTTTCTTCTCCTTCATTCGTTGATATATTTTCCTGGCGACCAACGGAGAAATGGTTGACATGTCAATAAACAATTGATCCGCTTTCATGGCGGGTAAAATTCCATCAGTTCCATCGAGCACCATTTCTACTTCAGGAGAATCCGGCAACATCGTGATGATGATTTCAACTTGTGCAGCCAACTCCTTTCTTGAGGAGCATAAAACAGCACCGGACTGTTTTACTTCATTCGCGGCATGGCTACTTGATAATACGTAAACGGGGTACCCGGCTTTTAATAAATTTAAAACCATGGGCTTGCCCATGATGCCCAGGCCGATGAATCCAATTTTTTTCATATGTGCTGATTAAATCAAGGGGAATAATTTTGCCCCAATCAGTATGACGATCAAACCCGTCAAACCCATTACGGCCAACAAAGGCGAAACGGTTTTTAATGCTTCTTTTTCTGTCAGGTCTGTCAATTTGCAAAAGATCCAAAATCCGGCATCGTTCATCCAGGGAACTAACTTTGAGCCGCAGCCAATAGCCAGTCCGATGTAGACGGGATTGAAAGTCAAATCAGCCTGACTTGCCATGCCCGACAGAATTCCTGATGCTGTTATCAGCGCCACCGTTGCTGATCCTTGAGCTGTTCGCACTATAGCGGAAATAAAAAATGCCATCGGAATTAATGCCATTTGATAACCTGATGTCATCTCGGCAATTTTTGCGCTGATGCCCGACTGTTGCAACGTTCCGCCAAAAGCACCACCGGCTGCCGTAATCAAAATGATACCTCCACCGCTCATTAATGCCGCCTGGACAAACGGTGTAAGACTTTCCTCTTTTTTCTTCTTGTTCTTCACCATTACCAACAAGGCCAGTGCTCCTCCTATTACAATGGCAATATTCTTATCACCCAAAAATTTAATGGCTGCAACAAATTTGTTCACTACATAAGATGATGTTGTCGATGATCCACTCTTTGTGATATTCGTAATGACAGTGTCAGCGATAATCAGCACTAATGGAACCAGGATAGGTAACAATGAAATGAAGAGACCAGGTAAATTTTTGTCTTCTGTCGAGGAAATTAATTTCAGGTCTTCCAACTTAGCATCCAATGAATCGCGCAACGAAGTCGGCCATTTTTTATTAGCCCATACTGAAAAAAGGTATCCCGCTGTAATGGTAAAAAAACCAACAACAATTCCACACATCATCATGAGACCAATGGGAATATGTAATTCTCCAATCAGAAAGAGTGGTCCTGGTGAAGGAGGCACCAGCGAGTTGGCCATTGCTGCACCCGACATGATGCACAGAATTAGCAACAGGTAATTTTTACCGATGCGCAGCGCCATGGCTTTTGCTAAAGGAACCATCAGAAAAATTACCGTATCGAAGAACACGGGTATTCCGAGAAAGAAGCTGCCAATCAAAAATGCAAACGGAGCCTTGTCGATGCCCGTGAATTTTAACAATGCCCGAATGATTCTTTCCGCAGCACCGGACTCAAGCATGCATTTTCCAATGATGGCGGCCATGGCAATTAAGATTCCGATCTTCGCGCAGGTACTACCAAATTCGGTGGCAATTCGTTCTCCAATACTTTTCTTCGAATAGGCCAGCGCTGCGGTTGCGTCCATGCCTTTTGAAAGTCCGAATTGTTCGATCTGGATGGCTGGCGTTAAAAAGGCTACGACGAAAGCGCCCAGCAAAAGAGCCAAAAATGGATGTAGCTTGAACCCAATAATTCCTCCAACAACAAGTACAATGCCGATGGCAAGAATGAAAATAGGATTCGTCATGAGATGGTTTAAGACGGTTACTATTTAGATGGACGTAATTTTGCCATCTTATCCGCCATCTGTTTTGCTCCATCTGCAATAAATGCTCCGTCTGACCCACAGGCGATGAAGCGAATTCCCATTTGATGATATTTTTTATAGTCGTCGGGATTAAAGAAAAGTATCCCGGTTGCCTTGCCAGCTTTGTTTGCCGCGGCAATAGTTCGTTGAACAGCATCGATAAATACGGGGTGATCAAACTGTCCGAATAATCCTAATTCCATAGAGAGATCGGCAGGTCCGATAAACAATACATCAACTCCTTTCAGATTGGCTATTTCATCCAAATGATTGAGTGATTCTTTGGTTTCGATCTGAACAATTCCCAAAATATTTTCTTGTGAGGTTTCATAGTAGCGCTGAAAATTCTGACCAAACTGAGTAGCCCTTACCATTTTAGCGACTCCGCGCTGACCTTCGGGAGGATAATGTAATCCCGTTACCACTTTACTGGCTTCGGCGCGATTATTTATTTTCGGGCACATTATACCTTCCGCACCCATATCTAATATTCGCTGGATCCGATGAGGGTCGGCGCTCTCGACACGAACTACTATTCCTGCACCGGTGTGTTCCAGACTTTGCATCTGCGCTAACGCCTCGGTTTCTGTTCCGGCTCCATGTTCTAAATCTATCAGCACCCAGTCGAACCCGGCCAGGCCGACAATCTCAGCTGTTAATGCGCTTCCAAGATTCAGCCAGCAGCCATGGATGGTCTCTCCACTTTGGAGTCTTCTTTTCAGATTTTTCATAGGATCTAACGAAACAATTAACGATTAAAATACCTGGATACAACCGTGCAGATTGCTTCATTCTTTTGACTGCCAACATGGTGTATCCGATGTAAGTATATGAAAATGCAACGAGAGAATAGTGATACCAAGAGGCCAAATCGCGCTTGCAAGCTCTACGATGACGGGCAAGTCAAAAATATCAGCTGTACCGCTGAGAAGAAATTAAATTACTTTTTGTTGAAGACTCTTTTGAGATCATCGAGGCGGATTGGTTTTTTTATCACATCGTAAGCGCCCAACGATAGGAGTTCATCGATTTCCTTTCTGTTGGTGCTGGTTGAATAGATAACCACTCGGATGTCTTTCAAAGTAGGAATGCTCTTGAATTTCTTCAGGCAATCCCTTCCGTCCATCACAGGCATGGAAATGTCCAGAAATATGTAATCAGGTAATGAGGGCGTTGAAGATAAGTACTTAATAGCCTTCTCGCCACTGGAAACATAAAGACTCTTTATTGAGGGATCATATAAGTTAAGGTGCTTCAGGAATATAATATATTCATCTTCAACATCATCCAACAAAAGTACTAGCATTATAGGTGGGTTAAGTCGGGAATTTAAGATACCTCTTAAAGGGACGGCAACATAATAATTTTGCAGATAGGTTGATTTATTTTTTGGGAAAATATAGAGAACGGATGTGATGATTTC
>CBQWHS010000374.1:0-4945 GCA_967728665.1 uncultured Chryseosolibacter sp.
GTCGCGCAATTTGTTTCCGAAGCTGAAGGTTCCCTTGAATGTGTTCGTAATTCACGCAACTTGTCTTCGACTCTCTCAGCACGTGCATCACTGCTTTGTTCAGTTTCGCCACTGGCAGAAGCTGCACTGCCGGAGCGCCCATCGAAAAATTTAAAAGCTTATCGCTGTTTAGATCTGTATAGACGCTGTGAATCATGTCGTCAACACTCACCGGGTTTGCGTCCTCAGGAGGGCGACAAGTCTTCGGCATGTCAAGAGTATATTCCCGTGAAAACTTGACATAATATCCTGACTGAGGTCGCGCTTCAATAAGTCCTTTACTTTCCAATGAATAATACGCCTGAAAGGCTGTGCTTAAACTGATGCCTTGTTCTTTGCTGAGCGCTCGCACCGACAATAATTTGTCGCCGATCTTTAATACATTGTTTTCAATCAGGCGTTCAATGCGATCTGCAACTTCCAGGTATTTGTGATCAGCTTTTACTTCGAGCGTATCCTCTATCATGGCATTGTGATTTTAAATCTGAATTTTGAAACAATGAGATCAGCGACTGTTAATAACCAAACTGATATGGTCAAATATAATTATTCCCTAACTGTTATGAAAGGGATTACGTAGCCTATTCTCTAAAAGCCGGATGTGGCTTTTCCATTAAGAGGTTGCGTTTTTAAAGCTTCAAGCCTGGATCTTAATACTTTTTTTTCCGTCTCCGTTTTCGCAAGTAAAACAGCATTCTGGAAATGATGGATTGCAAGTTCGTGATTTATCGAGCTGTATAGCTCGCCCAATAAAGCGTGGTAAAAATGGTTATCAGTCAACACTAACTTCTCCGCTTCCTGAATCGCAACAGCGTGAGTTTGAACTTTAGACAACGCGAGTATCCGGTTAAGGTGAATTATGGGGGAGTCATCAATTTTCACCAGCAGATCATAAAGTTTCAAGATGTTTTCCCATTTCTGCGTTGCACCTGTTTTGACGGTGTGCCAATATGCAATGGAAGCCTCGATGTGATATTTTGATAAATTACTTCCCTGCGCAGACTGCTGCAAATGCCATGCGCCCTTTGAAATCAATTCACGATCCCATAAAGATTCGTCCTGATCATCATATAAAATCATTTCACCGAGGTTGTTCTTGCGCGCCTTGAATCGGGAGGAGTGAAAACACATTAACGCGAACAAAGCATAAACCGGTGGCAGCTGCGTTTTTTCATGTGTAAGTAATAACGATGTAAGCCTCATTGCTTCGTTGCACAACTCTTCACGAATTACAGCGTTGTCCGTTGCAGAATAATATCCTTCATTGAAAAATAAATAAAGTGTTCGCAAAACATTATCGAGACGCTTTTGTAAAAACATTTCGCCAGGAAAGTCAAGTTCCACCTTTTCTTGTCTCAGCTTTTCCTTTGCTCGGAACAGTCTTTTATTAATAGTCTCTTTGTTCGTGAGAAACGCATCTGCAATTTCGTCGATCCCAAACCCGCATAAAATTCTCAGTGCCAAACCAATTTGGGCTTCTGCTGGAATAACTGGGCTGCACACGGCAAACAACATCCTCAGCTGGCTATCCAGGATGTTGCTTTCTGAAAGATCAATTGACGGATTATTACGGTTGTCTATTTTAATCTGGGCACTAACCTTATTGTTGAAAACCTGTGTCCGGTGGACAAAGTTCGTGGCCTTGTTTGTCGCCACTGCGTATAGCCAGGCTGTTGGATTTTCGGGCACCCCGTTAAATGACCAGGTTTCAAGTGCGGCAAGAAATGTCTCACTGGCAATATCTTCAGCAACTTCTATTTTGTCGAAACCAAAACGTCGACAGAGTACAGCTGTGATTTTGCTGTACTCTGTCCTGAAAAGATGTGGAACTAACTGCTGATTCACAACGTCAGTTAATGAATACCATCGCGCCTTGCAATCTTTCGCACTTCCATGGTGTTACCTTCGCCTTGTAATACCGGACTTCCCTTCGCGAATTCAACAGCTTCATCGAATGAGTCGGCTTTCACAATAATGTAGCCTCCAATAGTCTCCTTGATGTCGCCGAACGGACCGTTGGTCACCACCTTGTTGTGATGCACTACTCGCGCGCCGTCAAACGGAAGACCGTTACCTCCGACAAATTTGTTTTGTTTCGAAATTCCATCGATCCAATCCATAGTTTGTTTCATCCAAGCCTGAATCTGTTCAGGAGATGCTACCTTTTTGCCATCCTCATGGCGCATTATTAAAATGTACTCGTCCATAACATTAAATTAAGTGATTTTGCTGCTAAGACAATCCATGAGTTGCGGATTGGACAGCGTGATACGAAATCTTTGCTATAAAATTCGGAAGGCAAATAAAAAAGGCTTTTTAAGCAGCTATTTCTCAGAAAGCCTTTTTATACCAAGCAAGCCGAAGTTCGGCTATTCACCGCTGCCAAACTTCTTTGCGGGCGTTTTCCGTTTTGGGTTGTATTTAACTTCATGCCTTTCCGATTGGGTTAACATCTCTGATCCTTGGGACCACGTTTCTTTTCCATAACATTTTTAACCTTCTTGAGATCAAATCTTTATTCCTCTTTGAAAAACTCAAACTCGGCCGGCATCACCAAACAGTAGTCGGTTGAAACAACATATGAGGTCTATCCCAACAGTTTAAACATCGAATGAACTAAAACAACAACTCTCAGATTCGCTACAGGTCTTTTTAAATTAATTTTAGCAACAATAAAATCATTGACGTGTTTTGTATTTTAGCGCAGACATAAACGCCTTGCCTCTTTTACCTAACACGAATGGATGACCAAACTCTGATCAATCTTTTGCCACAAGGTGATCAGGCTTCATTCAAAATTTTATTTGATCGATACAAAACCAAGGTCTACAACACAACCTTAATTTTTCTTCAAAATGCGGAAGATGCCGAAGAAGCAACGCAGGATGTATTCGTAGAAGTATTCAGGTCTGCAGCCAGTTATAAGCGAGACGCCTCCGTGAGTACGTGGATTTATAAAATAGCTGTGAACAAGTCACTGGACAGACTTCGTCATCAAAAAAGACAAAAGCGAATGGCATTCCTGGTTAGCCTGTTCTCAAAAGACAATGAAACTCACCTTGACATTCCTCATTTTGACCATCCCGGCGTTCAACTCGAAAAAAAAGAGAAAGCGCAAATTCTGTTCAGCGTAATAGGCACCCTTCCTGAACTGCAAAAATCAGCCTTTCTCCTTTCGCAAGTCGAGGACTTACCACAAAAGGAAATTGCCGTGATCCTGGATGTCTCGGAAAAGGCCGTTGAATCGCTCATTCAGAGGGCAAAAGCCAATCTCAGAAAAAAATTAGAAATTTTTAATCCAAGCCGAAGGAATTAAGAATGGCTGTCGTCTAAACCAATACGTATGAAAGATCATGATTGGAAAGACGACATTCTCAGTAGCATGCACGGCGCAAAACGCGCTGAGCCAAGTCCATTTTTGTTTACTAAAATTCACGCCCGGATAGATGCATTGAGCTCTTCCGTTAGCGTTTCGCCCAGGCTGATTAGACTTGCGTTCGCAATTTGTTTCAGCGCAATTGTGATTAACGTCACAGTGATTTTCAATTACTCACGCCGTGCAAAGCCCTTACCACAAGCTGCCCATGAATACTCCTTTAGTGATGACCGCTATCAACTTTACTAAATTATATGAAGCGCGAAAATATTTTGATGGCCTTCATCGTACTTCTCGTAGTCATGAACGGTGCAGTACTGTTCTATTTTCTGACGGGAAGACAAATTCCTCCTCCGCGACATGATAAAAGAATCATCGAGGCACTTCACTTTGACGATTTGCAGCAGCAAGAATTTGAAAAATTAAAGTTCGGTCATCGCGACCAGATGAACCGGTTGGATGACGCATTCAACGGCTTGCTCAAAGATTATTTTGAAACGCTGGCTTCCGGAAATACCTCCATGCGGGACTCATTAGCAAATGAGCTCGGCAAAATTGAGCAGCAACGTGTGAACATAACCTGGGATCATTTCAACGACCTGAAAAAATTATGCAAGCCTGAGCAAGCTGAAGACTTTAACAATTTTTTGCCAGAGCTGATTAGGTTCATCGTTCAACGTGGACCAAAAAACGGGCCTCCGCCCCATCCACCAGAACGACATTAAAACCAGGTCTCATATATAATTATCAGAAATTATACTCCACTTTAATCTCAATAAACATGTCACTTTCAAAGACGAAAATCTTTTTTCAAGTTAGCCTCGTGCTTCTTTCACTTATTGGTTGCAGTTCCGATGATGCCAGCACTCCAACTCCAACAACTCCCACAGAATTGCCCGCAGTTTATAAAAAAATCTACGGCGCGACTGACGTCTATCTTCAGGGTGATTATGTGTATGTAAAATCCAATGGAAGACCGGATCATAAAAGTCCATATTACCTGAGCACGCAATGGGAATCTTCATTATATCAAGCTTACAATGGTTCTAATTCCAAATTCACGCTTAATCCAAACAGGATCGCCAGTCAAACGTTAACATTTAAAATTCCTGTTAGCCCAACAGTTGCAACTTCTCACAGTGCAACTCCACTCGGCCCCATTGGCATTTCCCTGAATGGTGTTCCATTCTATAACCAATATGCCGGACCGAGCCAGCCGTTAACCAATGAGATAAACTCTTTTGATCAGTACTTTGGCCATCCACAGCAATCAGGGCAATATCATTATCATGCGGAACCTTACTATCTAACTGCAACAAAAGGTACCGATGCTCTCCTTGGTTTTTTGCTTGATGGCTTTCCCGTATATGGACCTGTCGAAAATGGAAAAACAATAGCAAATACAGATCTTGATTCCTATCATGGACATACATCGGCCACCGCAGATTTCCCGAATGGAATTTATCATTATCATATTACAAGCGCTGACCCGTATATAAACGGAAGTGGATTTTATGGAACTGCAGGCAC
>CBQWHS010000375.1:0-4940 GCA_967728665.1 uncultured Chryseosolibacter sp.
TAACGAAATCTAAATTCGATAACAAATACGGTTGTAAAGAATCTTGCGTTGACGCGATTCGCAGAGCAACAGACGTGATGATCGCTGGTAAAGTAGCGGTTGTAGCCGGTTATGGTGACGTTGGAAAAGGTTCTGCAGCATCACTTCGTGGCGCTGGAGCTCGTGTTATCGTAACGGAAATAGATCCAATCTGCGCGCTTCAAGCTGCGATGGATGGATACGCTGTTAAGAAGATGGATGATGCTGTAAAAGATGCTGACATTATTGTTACTGCGACTGGTAACCATAGCATCGTGGTAGATCGTCATTTCTTAAACATGAAGGATAAGACCATCGTTTGTAACATCGGTCACTTCGATAATGAAATCGACGTGGCATGGTTGAACAAAAATGGTGAGAAAGACGAAATCAAACCACAGGTTGACATTTATACATTGAAGAACGGACGTCAGGTTATTCTTCTTGCTGAAGGTCGCCTGGTGAACCTTGGTTGCGCAATGGGACACCCTTCGTTTGTAATGTCGAATTCATTCACAAACCAAACGTTGGCTCAGATGGAACTTTGGAATAACACTTCCAAGTATGAAAACAAAGTTTACATGTTGCCTAAGCACTTGGATGAAAAAGTAGCACGCCTTCACCTGAAGAAAATCGGTGTCGAGTTAGAAACCCTTTCTGATTCTCAAGCCAAGTACATTGGTGTTGAAGTTCAAGGCCCATTCAAGCCTGAGTACTACAGATATTAGTAGTTCAGTTGAAATTATAAATGAACCCCGGGTATAGCACTCGGGGTTTTATTTTTCGTGTCCCCGCCGAAGCGGACGGGGTCGCGCTATCCGCTATACTCCTCGCGCCATTGCGCAAAAAAAATCCATCGCAGCTGCGGGGTGCCGCTGCTATCGCTCACGGAACTTGTCCCTTTCGAACATCGCCCGTGTTGGGTCGGTGGGAATCCAATTTTCGGGATTACGTTTGATATAATATGACACCCTAACGAATTCATCATACGACCGGATAACACGATCATGGAACCTCGATTGCCATGCGAATTCAATTCCATTTTTGCGCGCATACATCGTGACCGCTGATTTGAATCCGCGAATTATTGATCCCAAATTTTTCGTGGTAGAGACGCCATGCATAGCGTCTCTACCCGCACGATCGATCGCGCTGGCCCCATTAAATTCATTCTGATGAATTATAACAATTCCATGCACGTGATCCGGCATGATCACAAATTCACCCAATTCCAAATTCATATCGGGTCGCACCTCAAGCGTGCGCATCCATTCAGATGCTGCGACCTTTCCCATTTCGGATAGATGAACTTGTTTGTTTTCGATTTTGCCGAAATAATGAATTTTTAGATCGGTACAGATCGTAACGAAATACATTCCCGGCCACGAATAATCCCACGATTTCAATCGTGCTGATTCAATGCGGTATTTGTTGCGGAATTTTTTTGCCATATATATTCAATTTGAAATTTCGTTTCAAATCATATATAGGCAAACCAAATTTTTGATCACGCTAGAGACGCCATCCATGGCGTCTCAGCATTTTTATATTAATGCATCACGATCGATTTTTCAATCCCTTCCAACGATTTCCCTTTTGTTTCAGGTAAAATTTTCCAGGCAAAAAATCCATGCAACGCCATCATCATCGCGAACAACAGGAATGAATAAAAGCCACCGTTCTCGGATGATTCGGCAATGATCGGAAACAACCATGATATCACCGCAGCCATGATCCAATGTGTAAAGCTTCCCAATGTTTGTCCTTGTTCGCGAACTTTGTTCGGAAAAATTTCGGACATGAAAACCCAGATTACAGCACCTTGTGAAAACGCAAAGAATGCAATGAATCCAACCAGATAAACCATGACAAGGTAGCCACCGAATTGTTGCGTGTAAAATGTATACGCCACCAGTCCAAGGGAAATCACCATTCCAAAAGAACCAATAATTAACAATGTCTTTCTTCCAAATTTGTCGATCACCGAAATCGCGAGAAGCGTAAAAATCATATTTGTTAAGCCAATGGAAATGGCTTGAAGCAATGCAGTGTCTTTGGCGAGTCCAGTCATTTCAAAGATCCGCGGAGCGTAATACATAATTGCGTTTATTCCGGACAGCTGATTAAACATCGCCAGGGCGACAACATAAAAAATCGGTTTATTGTAGTTGCCGTTAAAAAGTTTTTCTTTGACAGCGCCAACATGTGATTGCAGCGATTCTTTAATATTTTTTAGCGCAAGCTGAACATTACTTTCACCGATAGAACCAAGCACTTTTTCGGCTTCTGCATCCTCACCATTTTTCACCAGCCATCTCGGACTTTCCGGAACGAAGAACACCATCACAAAAAATATCATAGAAGGAATCGCCTGCACTCCCAGCATCCAGCGCCACGCTTCGTCACTTATTCCAAATAACAAGTAGTTGGAAAAGAAAGCGATAAGAATTCCGCTTACAACATTGAATTGAAACAGCGCAACAAGTCTTCCACGCCTGGCTGCAGGAGCAATCTCAGAAATATACATCGGGCCTACTACCGAAGATGCGCCAACTCCAATTCCTCCGAGGAATCGAAATATTACAAACGGAAGCCACGCCGGTGTAAAGGCAGTGACCAATGAAGTCACAACATAAAGCAAACCTATCGCCTGAAGAACTCTTTTTCGTCCATACTTCTCGGCTGGTCTTCCAGCGATTAGCGATCCAATCACTGTTCCTAACAAAGCAGAGGCTACTGTAAAACCATGAGAAAATTTATCCAGTTGCCACAGTTGTTGAATGGAAGATTCCACCCCCGAAATTACCGCAGTGTCAAAACCAAAAAGAAAGCCGCCAAGTGCGGCCACAATGGAATTTCGAAAAGCTGTATTTGTTGGAGCCATAGCTTGGTGGAATGATTGTCCCATCAAGATAAGGAGAATATCACACGATCAAAATCTAGTGAGACGCCTGCATCCGCTTGGTAAAAAACGGTTTAAGAATTGCCCGGTCGAGCACGATAAAGGCAAGACCGAGATTTAGCAATACGATCATGTTTACGATCAGTTTGCCGTTCACTGGGATTGAAGGAAGGTTCTGTTTGATGTATTGATTCACCAATCCGATATTATTCAAATCGAAAGACGTAGATTCATCAAACACGCCTTTTGAGAGCAGTACTAGTGCGATTGATAGAACGACAAAAATCCCAATCAACAATAAAATCCCATTCATTAACGACAATCCTGCTCGGGACGGATGCTGATCAAGCTTCTTCATAATGATTGAAGTGAAATCCGGGGAAGGGTTCAATAAACTCTGATTTCTTAACTTCGAATGAACGAGTCTTATTTCTTCAAATCGTTCGCGTAAATCAGAATTCTCTTTCAATGACTTTTCGAACGCCTCCCGCTGAATCCCATCAAGGGTCCCGTCAATATAATCGAGAATTATGTCGTCAAGTTGCTGCGATATCTTTTTCATATCGTTATAAAGTTAATGCTTCTTTTTGTAAAATCATTTTTAATTCGTCTGCCACGCGTTGTCTGGCGCGATGAATTCTCACCTTGATGGTATTTGCCTGAATGCTCATAATCTCTGCAATCTCTTCCAGGGAAAATTCCTGCAGATAAAACAGTGTTAGTGCCGTGCGATCCGATTCAGAAAGTTTAGCCATAGCCATATGCAGGAAATGTTGTTTATCACTCCTTTCCAGTGTTCCATCTGCTTCCTGATCAATTGCTACTGTGCTTTCTTCAATGTTTTGCATTTGATGACGATGCTTGCGCTTGTAACTTATGGCGGTGTTAAAGGCTATACGGTACAGCCAGGTTGAAAATTTCGCATCGCGGTTAAATCCTTTCAGATTATTGTAGGCTTTAATGAAGGTATCCTGTGCGGCTTCCTGGGCCTCTGCTTTATTTTGAAGGATCTTCATGCTTATCGTATAAGCATAGCTTTTATGCCGATCTATCAATTGGGCAAAGACATTTTGCTCACCAGCCAGAATGCGGTCAATTAATGGTAAATCCGGATCATTATTCATGGACGGGTCTTGGACGCAACGATGTCTTTATAAGTTACAGGTTATTTTGTGATTAACAGGCTGGAAATTTATTGTCTCATCTGTAACCGATATTTTTCCACACGCGTCCAACAGGCAAATTTTAACCAATAAAGTTATGCAAGTCGAAGTTTTAGGTGTCATGATTCCAATAATCGCCATCATCGGAGCAGTCGTTATGGTGATCTATATAAGAAGGTTCGAAAACGAAGAAAGGATGGCGATGATCGATAAAGGTCTTGATCCAACTTTGTTTACGAAAAGACCTCGCACAACATCCGGTCCATTGAGAGCATCTTTACTGCTGATTGGCGCTGGGTTTGGACTGTTGCTTGGTTACTTTTTAGATCAATCTTTCCGAATGGAAGAAGTCGGATATTTTGCCATGCTTTTTATTTGTGGAGGTGCAGGTTTAGGAGCGGCTTATCTGATCGAAGAGAAGAAAATGAAGCAAGCGCAATAAGGCATTTGCGTACAGCCGTTGCGTTGTATCGAGCCGACAATACAGTCGGCTTTTTTTTGCCCGATTTTGTGCAACGCTGTAGAAAAATTCAACACGTTTGATGATGTTGAAGCAGCCAGTAGTCTACTCAAGTAGTTGTTTAAGAATAAATTACAAGAAACTTTTTTTCAGTGGCACAACATTCGGCTATAGAAGATCAAATATGTTCAACTAAAACCGAAAAAGTTATTATGAAAAAATTAATCTTAGCCTTCAGTCTTGTTATCGGCGGCCTTGCTGTATACGCTCAAGACACAACATCAACTACAACGCCTACACCACCAACTACAAATCCATCTTCGACAATGGCGCAAGATGATCAGGACAGAGAAAAAATTAATTCTCGTGACCTTCCTGATGCCGTGAAAAGATCTTT
>CBQWHS010000376.1:0-4937 GCA_967728665.1 uncultured Chryseosolibacter sp.
GTTTTTTAACGATTGTTGCCCTGAGTCTGATTGCTTCCCTGCCTGCTGCGATTTTTCTGCTTCCAGCGATCATCATTCTTGAATCATTAACTGGTATTGTGAATAAGATTATTTACTCCCTTGCAGCAGTTTCAATTCTCTGCGCTGTGGTGGTCGTCACCTTTGTTTTGCTCTCTGATGGCTATGCATTTGATCCCGGAATGAGGACTCAAATTCTATTACCGTATGTAATCAGTGCTTACACAAGTTTCTTCCTGGTGTGTCATCGCCTGATTTTTTTTGAAAGTTTGAAAACAGTTATTAATAAATAAATATAAGCTATGGAAACCGTCCAACATCCGCTCAATTTGATCGAACGTTTTAACCGCTGGATCCAGGATTCAATTATGGTAAAACTTTTTTCGATAGGATTTCTCATCCTGATTTTACTGATTCCGACTTCATGGATCGATGATTTGATCTATGAACGCCAACAACGTGCTGATGCTGTAATGGAAGAAGTTTCCGACAAGTGGTCGGGTAGTCAAACAGTATCCGGACCAATACTGGTTGTTCCATTTCGGAAGCGTGTAACGGTTGACAAAGGAAAAGAAGGCAAAGAAACTACAGAGTATATTGAGAAAGCATTTTTCCTTCCGGAGAAACTTGATGTGAATGGAAAGGTGAATCCACAGATTTTACATCGCGGTATTTTTGATGCCGTTGTGTACGAGTCGAAACTAAATGTTGACGCGACATTTACCAAACCCGATTTTCAGTCGCTGGCTGCAGCCGATGATATGATAGAATGGAAGGATGCTTACATGGTGTTCGGTATTGCTGACGTTCGCGGCATTAGTGAAAATCCAATCTTTAAAGTTGGTGATGATGCGCTTGCGCTTGAACCTTCGAACAATATCGGTGTCACGGTTTCAAGGACTTCCAAGCTGGTGAAAAATGACTATAACAATGAACCGGTAAAAACATTCACTTCAACGAACGGCATTGTCGCGAAGCTTCCGTGGAAAACTGTCGATAACTTTGCTGGGAAAGTTACTATCGCACTAAATCTAAAAGGAAGCAAACGTCTCGACTTTATTCCCGCAGGCAAAACAACCAACGTGAAAGTTATTGGCGATTGGAACAATCCAAGTTTTGATGGAGAATTTCTCCCGGAGTCGCGGCAGATAACGGAGAAAAGTTTCACTGCAAATTGGAAGGTATTGCATTTCAATAGACCATTTTCCCAGCAGTGGATTGGTAGCGGTCAGGAACTTGCTGGCGCTGACTTTGGTGTGAAGTTGTTAATACCAGTTGATCAATATCAGAAAAGTACCCGTACATCAAAGTACGGGATCTTAATTATTCTTTTAACGTTCATGGCGTTATTCTTGGTGGAGATTATTCAAAAGATCAGGATTCATCCGTTTCAATATATTTTGATTGGTGCTGCGCTGATTATCTACTACACTTTGCTGTTAAGTTTTTCAGAACACATAGGCTATGATATGGCGTATATCGTTTCGTCTATCGCTACGGTTGTGTTGATCAGTTTATATGCGACCACTTTTCTGCACAGTACTAAACTCTCGTTATTGTTTACATCGCTACTTGGATTTTTCTACACATTCATTTACGTGATTATTCTTCAACAAGATTTCGCATTGCTCTTAGGAAGTATAGGATTGTTCCTGATTATCGGATCGTTGATGTATTTCTCGCGGAAGGTGAATTGGTACAGCGAACAAGTAGCGAGATAGGTTTTTGAGTTTCGGGTTTTCAGTTTTGGGTTCCGGGTTCCGAGTTTCGGGTTTCGGGTTCTGAAACCAACAGAAAGCCGCGCACTGCTGCACGGCTTTCTGTACTTTCTAATTTTAACTTTATGCTTTTCCTATTTCTCTGGCTCTAAAAACGGATATCGGTAGTCTGCTGCTGGAACGAATGTTTCTTTAATTGTTCGCATAGATACCCAACGAAGCAAGTTCACTTTTGCACCTGCTTTGTCGTTTGTGCCAGACCCGCGCGCGCCACCAAATGGTTGCTGCCCAACTACTGCACCAGTAGGCTTGTCGTTGATATAAAAATTTCCGGCTGCGTTCGTTAATTTTTTTGTCGCAAGTTCTGCAGCATAGCGATCCTTCGAGAAGATTGAACCGGTCAAAGCATATGGCGAAGTGCTATCAACAAGTTCAAGTGTTTGTTCAAAGTTTTCGGAATGATAAACATAAATGGTCAACACTGGTCCGAAGATCTCTTCACACATTGTTAGTGACGATGGATCTTTTGTAACGATCACTGTTGGCTCGATGAAATAACCCTTTGATTTATCGTACTTTCCACCGGCGATGATTTCGTTCATCGGGTTTTGTTTCGCTTTTTCGATGTATCCGGTAATCGAGTTGAAAGCCTTTTCATCGATCACAGCATTAATAAAGTTTCCGAAATCTTCAGTG
Source organism: uncultured Chryseosolibacter sp. (assembly GCA_967728665.1). Taxonomy (GTDB): domain Bacteria; phylum Bacteroidota; class Bacteroidia; order Cytophagales; family Cyclobacteriaceae; genus Chryseosolibacter. Next base: position 2,433 of record CBQWHS010000376.1, read on the forward strand.
CCACCCATCTTCAACGATTTCAAATCCTCAATCAAATATTTTTTTACATCGTCCCATAAGTTCGAGGGAATGTAACAACGCGACGCTGCTGAACATTTTTGTCCCTGGTATTCGAAACCACCACGCACAATTGCAGTCGCCACTTCTTTTGCGTTCGAGCTCTTGTGTACCATGATAAAATCTTTTCCACCGGTTTCACCAACGATGCGTGGGTATGATTTGTATTTGTGAATATTCGCACCGATTGTCTTCCACATATTTTGGAACACGCCAGTGCTTCCGGTAAAATGTATTCCAGCAAAATCACGATGATTGAAAATCACATCACCTGCGTCGGGCCCACTTACATAAACGAGATTAATCACACCTTCCGGAAGGCCGGCCTCACGTAAAATCTCCATGATCATATTCGCAGCGTAGATCTGCGAGTTTGCAGGTTTCCACACCACTGTGTTTCCCATGAGCGCCATGCTGGTGGGAAGGTTTCCCGCAATAGCGGTGAAATTAAATGGCGTCAACGCAAAAGTAAATCCTTCCAGTGGACGATACTCAATTCTGTTCCAAACTCCTGGAGACGACTCTGGTTGCTCGTGATATATCTGAGACATGTAATAGACATTGAATCTCAGGAAGTCAATAAGTTCACAAGCCGAATCGATCTCCGCTTGGTAGGCGTTCTTCGATTGACCAAGCATAGTTGCTGCGTTTATTTTATAACGGTAAGGACCCGCCATCAGCTCCGCAGCTTTCAAAAAAATGCTTGCGCGATGTTCCCAACTTAAATTTCCCCACAACTCTTTTGCATTCATCGCAGCTTTGATGGCTTGCTCCACATGCGATTTATCGCCTTCATGAAAATATCCGAGCACATGTTGGTGATCGTGAGGAGGGGAGAGTTTCTTTTTCTTTCCTGAACGCACTTCTTCGCCACCGATATACATTGGAATATCAAGTTCTTTGGCACGTGCTTCTTCAAGAGCTTTTTTAAGTAATGTTCTTTCCTTGCTTCCGGGTGCATAGCTAAGCACCGGTTCGTTTTTCGGAAGGGGAACGTTGTAAAATCCTTTCGGCATGGTTGAAAACAGGTTAATGAGTTTTTACGAAGTCACAAATGTAATAAATCAAAGTATGTCGCGCAGTTGATTGAGACTGGTGATTTCGTGGCTTACTTTAACATCATGAGAAATTTTATCCGGATTGTAAAACACGTTGTCGATAGAGGCACTGATTGCTCCGCCGATATCCGTGATCAGGTTATCACCAATCATAATTACTTCATGCGATTGCACGCCATTCATCTTCATGGCATATTCAAAAATTCCCGGCGCAGGTTTTCGATGCCCGGCTTTCTGTGATGTCACGATGTGATCAAAATAATCGTGTAGATTTCCGGAAGTCAATTTTACATTCTGGATTTCATCAAAACCATTTGTTACCACCGTCATTGGATATTTATCCGCCAGGTAATTCAACGTATCAATAGCGTGAGGTACGAGGTGACCTTTCTTGGGACAGCTGTGCAAATAATCTACAGAGAGCGTCTCGCACAACTCCGAATCGAAAACACTGAAGTGTTCAAGGATTTGTTTGAAACGTTCCTTGCGGATGATCTCGCTCGTGATTTTACCTGTGTCGAATAAATCCCAAAGTTCAGTATTTACTTTTCTGAATTGTTTGTGAAAACTTGAGAGGTCAGTCACACCGAGTGCACTCAATCCATAGCTCGCATAGAGTTCTTCCAGCGTATGATAGCTGTTGGTTTCGTAATCCCACAACGTATGGTCGAGATCAAAAAAAATGCACTTATACTGTTTCATTATTTCGCTTGGCGATATTCTTTAATTGATTTTTATGCCATGCTTCGATCTCCACTTTATTAACGGCAAGTTCGCGGTTGGAGAGAAGTGTCTGGTATAGCTGCTGGTCGGTTTGCAGTTGCTGATCTTTTCTGAGAAACTGAAAAATCTGTTTTAAAATTTCATAGACTTCATCTTTTATTTGATAGAACACCCAATGGTTGTATCGCCTGAACGTTAAAATCCCGGAGTTTTTTAAATAAATGAGATGCCTGGAGGTCTTCGCTTGTGTGAACTCAAGCGTTTTTTCTACGTCTGAAATACACATTTCACCGTTCACAAAAATCAAGTGCAATATGCGAAGCCGCGATTCGTCTGCACATGCCTTAAAAATTTGTGATCCGAGCGTCAAATTGAAACTTTTCAGTCGCATTTTTACTCTATAAATTAGGGCTAAAGTTATAAATTAGGCTCGCATTGGCCTTATGGTTATATTTGATTCATTAAAAAGTTGGTAGTGAAAGCGATAAAGCAAACCTGTCTACTCACATTATTCTTAACCATTTTTTGCTGGTTAAGTTCCGCTCCGGAAGTAAAAGCCCAGCAACAAAAAAGGGTAATCCAGCTATCGGGTATTGTGTTGGATACAGTAACAGGTCCACTTCCGGGTGTGCATGTTTATATTCCGAAAGCAGGGCGAGGTGTCACA
>CBQWHS010000377.1:0-4930 GCA_967728665.1 uncultured Chryseosolibacter sp.
GTCGGATTGTTTTTCAACGAAGCGAATTGTCCTTTACTCAGATTCCAGGAAATTAAACCTTGAGAGGTCAATGATGCTCCTTCAGGCATCTGTGATTGGATGGTTCGAAATACCAACGGATCTCCATCAAGATCATAAACATACTCTTGTGGAATCTGATATGCGTTGCTGGTAGACTGCTTTACATAAAACACCGGCAGGTCTTCAACTACCGGAGGCCTGTTAACATGGTTGACTGTGAATGTGATCGATTCCCTGTGTCGTTTCTGATCTGGCCAATACGCTTCAAATATTACGGTGACCTCTCTCGCACGTGCAACACGATCGGTGAAGTCATAAGAAGGCGTCCACATAAATTTGCCCGTTGAATCAAATTGGATTCCGGTTTTATCAGCGCCTTCAATTGAAAAGCGCGCTTTCGCGGGATTCGTAGTATTCAAGTCAAACTTGAGCGTTTGATTTTCGTTTAAAATATTCCAACCCAAAGTATCGGGGAAGATCAATCGATGATCGTTTTGCGAAAAAGAAAGAAAGCTATACAGACATAAAAAAATGGTCAGGCGTATATAATTCACGGTATACGGTTAATTGTTAAAATTGGAGCGTAAATTTAATAATCTACTCTTTCTGTCTCATGCCGCGTAACAAAAAGACACCAACTGAATCAAACTTTTTTGCCGACGTTTATGAAGTGGTTCGAATGATCCCGAAAGGACGCGTAACTAGTTATGGTGCAATCGCACACTTCCTTGGCGTGAAATCGAGTGCAAGAATGGTCGGTTGGGCGATGCATGGGTGTCCCAAAGGAGTTCCCGCTCACCGTGTTGTCAATAGCGCCGGATTACTTACCGGCAAGCATCATTTCAAAACACCGGATATGATGCAGAAGTTACTGGAGAAGGAGGGAGTGAAAATTGTTAAAAACAAAGTCAAAAATTTCACGGAAATTTTTTGGAATCCCTCAACAGAACTTCTCTAAGGAACTCATCAAAGTGAGAAGAGGCGTCCCAAAACAGGATACGCTCGCTCGTCCATCGCGTAGATTTTCAAGAATAACAGCTTTTTAATTACACGGCATAATTCTGGCACCTCTCTTGGTGTTAAAAGACCATGAAGATGTCGAGTCGAAAATTCCTGAAAAGTTGTGCAGTCGTTGTGCTCACTTGTTTACTATCTGCAAATGTTTTTGCGGGAGGAACTAATCCGAGAAAAGAAAAAGAACGAGAGAAAGAAAAAGATCTTTACGTGTTGAAAACCGACCGCAGTTTTGTTGGCGCGCAGGTTTCAATTTATTCTTCAAAAGGAAGCGTGATGACAAGTCAGCTGTTGAAAAAGAAAAAAGTGGTTATCGATTTTAGTGACGTGAAAGAAGGATTCTATCTGATCCGAGTATCGAAAGGAAAAAAGGTTAAGGAATTTCAGTTTGTAAAGTTGATGAAGGATTCGAAAGCTTGAACGAGGGGTTGGTTTTTAGTCTAGTTAAGGCTGTCGTGATTGACAGCCTTTTCTTTTTTTATGTTGTCGCGAAGACACGAAGAAAATATGCAATAGGAATGACATTGCCTTTGGGATCATATTACGTTGATTGGTTTCAAGTTTCCAGCGGGATCAAATATTTGTTGCCATTCCACAAGACGGAAATTCGCATTCTGAAGGGTTGCGATATTAGCGCGACCTAAATGCTCAACAACATTAAATGTACATTCAAATTTTTTTTGATAATTAAGAATCTCTCACACCGCTTCTACGCGTTCGCCTTTTTTCGAAATCAACAAAAGGCCGAGAAATGTTATCAGGCCGTTAACCACCAAAATTTCAATTCCAAATTTATATCCTCCCAACAATACTTCCGAACTTCGGCTGACCAGGTAAGAAACCATCGGAGATAATACGCAGACAAGCGGAACAAGATTATCCGTCACGCGAAAGCGGGTAAATAATCCAAACGTAAATAATCCCAACAGCGGCCCATATGTGTATCCAGCAATGTTTAGCACAGCATCAATTACACTGCGTTCATTGATCTCCCGGAATATGACAATGATAACAAGGAACACAAGGGAAAAGCCTACATGCACCCAAAACTTCTGTCTGCGTTTAACATTTTCAGGTTTGCTCTTGAAATTGAGGAAGTCGATGCAAAAAGATGTTGTGAGTCCCGCGAGAGCTGAATCCGCACTTGCATAAGATGATGCCGTGATCCCCAACAGGAAAAATATCCCCACGATCAAACTGAATTTCGTCAACGCCAACGTTGGGAAAAGCTCATCCGTTGAGGCCGGAATTTGAAAGTTGTTTTGATCGCTATACAAATAAAGCAACGCACCGAGTGTCAGAAACAAAAGGTTAACAGCTACCAGGGTGAGACTAAACCAAAACATGTTCTTCTGTGCGTCACCCAACGTTTTGCATGTTAAATTTTTCTGCATGATCTCCTGATCCATACCCGTCATCGTGATTGCGATAAACGCTCCACCAAGAAATTGCTTAAAGAAAAACATGGGAGAAGTGACATCATCAAAATAAAACATCCTGGAATATTTACTCGATTTGATCGCTTCAACCATCGAACCAAACGACATTCCCAACTCGTCCGAAATTTGCCACACGGCAATACAAACTGCGGACACCAAAAACAATGTTTGAAACGCATCTGTGTAAACAATGGTTTTTACGCCACCACGAAATGTGTAGATCCAAATTAAAATCAACGTAGTGGCTACTGTCACAATAAACGGAACACCCCACGCATCAAAAAGAAATAATTGCAAAACTGTTGCTGCGAGATACAATCTCAAAGCGGAGCCAATGGTTCTGGAAATTAAAAAAAAGAATGCTCCGGTTTTATAAGCCCAAAAGCTGAATCGTTTTTCGAGATAGGTATAAATGGAAACAAGGTTCAACCGATAATACAACGGCATCAACACACCAATAATTACCCAGTATCCAACCAGGTAGCCCAGCACAACCTGAAAATATCCAAAACCAATTTTTCCAACATTGCCTGGAACAGAAATGAACGTAACTCCTGACAACGAAGAGCCAATCATTCCAAACGCAACAAGATACCATGGCGACTGCCGATTCGCGGTAAAAAATGTATTTGTATCCGCGCCTTTTGAGGTGATGATAGAAATGCCAATCAGAACGGCAAAATAAATGAGGATGATCGTCAGTACTAGTCCTGGTGTCATGAAGCTTTCATCAAAATATGAAGCAATCAAAAAGGATTTGCCAATAAATCCAAATAGGTGCTAAATGCCGCCGCAAAATCTCGAAAACGATTTCAAAACAAAAGGAACTTTTAAGATTGCTAAATTGATTATTTTTGTAGTTGGAAACATCAAACCCATGAAAACTGCATATCAGGAGGAGGTACTGACAGAAGTTCTGGAGGCTGTTGAAACAACAGACCTGATGGATTTGATCGTCTTTAATGATGATGTGAATACTTTCGATCATGTGATTAAGACGCTGATTCGAGTGTGCAAGCACACGCAAGAGCAAGCAGAGCAATGCACCATGCTGATTCATTATAAGGGTAAATGTGCCGTTAAAAACGGTAGCTTCGATTATTTAAAACCGATGCGGGAAGCCATCTGCGAAGCCGGCATTGACGCGAGAATTTTATAAACCGTTAACCAGGTGTGGAGTATCCATCCAAACTTATTGAAGAGGCTGTAAACCAAATTTCCAAGCTCCCTGGCATTGGAAAAAAGACTGCACTTCGTCTGGTTCTTCATTTAATAAAAGAAAAAGAACACAGCACTTTTTCCCTCACAGAGGCATTAAACAACTTACGAACTCAAATTAAATTTTGTAAGAATTGCTTCAACATTTCCGATCATGATGTTTGTTCAATCTGTACAAGTCATAAACGCGAACGAAGTATCGTATGTGTTGTTGAAGACACCAAAGACGTGATGGCAATTGAGAACACATCACAATACACAGGCTTGTATCACGTGCTCGGCGGAGTGATTTCTCCCATTCAAGGTATTGGACCAGCGGAATTAAAAATCGAACAGCTCATCCAGCGATTAAGCGTCGATCATTGCGAGATCAAAGAAGTAATTCTTGCCTTGAGCCCCACCATGGAAGGGGACACAACAGCATTTTACATTAACAGGCGAATGAAAGATCTTCCCCTGAAAATTTCCGTTATCGCAAAAGGCATTCCCGTGGGCGGGGATTTGGAATATGCCGATGAAATCACTTTGGGGAGAAGTATCTTGGGAAGGACACTTTTCAACTAACGTGTGTCTTCGTCATCGATTTCAGTTCACTGCTATCAACCGTTAGGAATTTTTCATGATGAGAAATTGAATTTCTGATTAGAAATTTGATGCTGAAATCCTTTTCTTTGTTCGCTTTCAAAAACAACCATGAACAAACTTTCCAACCGAATTGAGGCTATTGAAGAATCAGCAACGCTGGCAATGGCCGCAAAAGCACGCGAATTTAAAAACAAAGGAATCGATGTCGTGAGCCTGAGTTTAGGCGAACCCGATTTCAAAACACCTGCACATATTTGCGAAGCCGCGAAGAAAGCCATTGATGATGGAAAATATTTCGCATATCCTCCTGTGGCCGGATACCAGGACCTTCGTGAAGCTCTTGCTGCTAAATATCAAAAGGAAAATAACGTTCCCTATAAAGCTGAGAACATCGTTGTATCGAATGGAGCGAAACAGTCTATAGCCAATGCAATGTTGGCGTTGATTGATCCCGGTGACGAAGTCGTTGTCTTTTCTCCGTATTGGGTAAGTTACGATGCGCTGGTTCGTCTTGCGGAAGGAACACCCGTGATGATTAAAGGTGGAATTGAAAATGACTTTAAGGTGAGCGCTGCACAATTGGAAGCTGCCATCACACCAAAAACGAAAGCCATAATATTTTCGTCACCATGCAATCCTACAGGAAGTGTTTT
>CBQWHS010000378.1:0-4929 GCA_967728665.1 uncultured Chryseosolibacter sp.
CACATAAACCGTACTGGCCAAAAAGCATTTCAACTTGAGCAACTTATCCTCTTAGGTGGCAAACGCAGGGCTCAAATTGATTTGGCGCGAACAAATGCAACAATTGCCGAGCTCGAATTCCAGGAACTTGTCAGACAACTGAAATATCAATTACATGCAAGTCTACATGCAATAAATCAGCAGCGGCTGTTATTAGAGAAATACAACGCGCAAATTGAACTGCTCGATACAATCCTGACCGCCTATGACAGGCAAGTCACAAAAGGAAATATCGCGATGAAGGAGATTGTGAGACTCAAGGGAGTTTATCTTAACCTCAACAATGTTCGTGCTGAATTGCTAAAATATTACCTGGAAGAAGTTGGCAAAGTTCAAACCGTCCTCGAAGTAAGCAATCCGATTGAACCAATTATTTCTGAAAATGAATTGACCAAACTACTTCGAACAGTATCGTTCGATCGCCTGAACGAAATTGCATTTGAAAATCGCCCAGACTACAAGATATCCCAAAATAATATTCTCGCAGCCCGGCAATATTATGCGTTTCAGCGCAGGCTTGCTGTCCCTGATGTCAACTTAATGACTTCATACGATCAGCGAGGTGGAGCGTTTCAAAATCAGTTCAACGTTGGCGTTTCGATCCCACTTCCGTTGTGGTCACGCAACCAGGGAAATATCAGAACAGCTAAGAGTATTATTCGCCAAAGCGAATTTTCGGAACAGGATCTTAGAACACAAATCAGGATTGATATTCAAACAGCGTTAGCGATGTTCACACAAACGGTGCTAGAGTATCAAAAAGCAACATCCCTATACAACCGTGACTTTGAAATAACGCTCCGGGGAATGGCGGAAAATTTTCAGAAACGCAACGTGAGTATGCTTGAGTTCGTGGATTTTTTTGAAGCTTATAACAACGCACTTTCAGAAATCTCAAGAATCAAAATTCAACTTGCGTCATCAGCAGAGCAACTCAATCTGATCGTTGGAACAGAAATATATTAATGTAACGGCACGCAAAACGAAAAACAAGTGAAACGCAAATTACAACTCCCCTCGCTCATTGTCTTGATTGGTGCCACACTGACGCTCGCGTTATCATCGTGCGGAAATCATCAACCAAAAGAACTCGCCACAGCATTCAGTTTGAGCGACACGATGATGAGACATTGCGAATTCTATACAACAAAAGCCGAAAGCGTGAAAAATGAAATTCGTTTTTTTGGAAAAATATCGGTTGATAAAAACAAGATGGCAATGGTCTATCCAATTGTCGGGGGCAACGTTTTGAGAATAAATGTAGAATTGGGAGATCATGTTAAACCAGGCCAGGTGCTCGCCGTTATTCAAAGTAGCGAAGTGGCGGAGTTTCAAAAGGAAAGACTTGACGCTAGAAACGATGTCGCAATAGCAGAAAAAAATTACCAGGTGGCCAAGGATCTTTTCGAAGGAAAACTTGCCTCTGAAAAAGACGTAGCTGCCGCCGCCCGGGAACTTGAAAAGGCAAAGGCCGAGCTTGAACGTATCACGGAAATCTATAAAATCTATCACCTGAAAGATGGGTCGACATATGACATCCTCGCTCCCATGAGCGGATTCATTGTAACCAAAAACATCAACCAAAATGAACAACTGCGAGCGGACAATGCTGATCCGTTGTTTTCAATCGCCGAAACGAACGAAGTCTGGGCCCTGGCGAACATCAACGAAAGTGATATTCCGAAAGTGCAGATTGGATATGAAGCCGATGTGAGAACACTGAGTTTTCCGGATGATGTCTACCGCGGAAAAGTCGATAAGATTTTCAATGCCATTGATCCCGAAACAAAAGCAATGATCGTGCGTGTTAAAATTCCGAATCCTCAGTTTAAACTAAAACCAGAGATGAACGCGACAGTGACGATCAAGTATGTTGAAAAACGAAAAATGGTTGCTGTTCCTTCTTCAGCCGTCATCTTCGACAAAAGTAAGTATTGGGTTATGTCGTTTAAGGATCGCTATCACATCGACACAAAACGAATTGAGCCGTATCGTCAACTGGGAGGTGTGACATACGTTGAAACTGGTCTCGCGGAGGGCGAAAAGGTTATTTCAAAAAACGGTTTGTTTGTGTACGATGCGTTAAATGACTAAGCGCAATTCCGGATCCATCAAAATTTCAACGGCTTTTAAAACATGAACAAGTTCATCAAGGGAATCCTTGCCTTTTCATTGAAGAATCGATTTTTCACATTCTTCTGGGTAGGAATACTCATGATCAGTGGAGTAATCAGTTTCGTAAATATTCCGATCGAAGCATTCCCGGATGTCACCAATACTCAGATCATTATTGTTACCGAGTGGACCGGTCGAAGCGCTGAAGAAGTCGAACGATTTGTAACAACTCCGATTGAAATTTCCATGAACAGTGTGCAGCGCAAAACGAATGTGCGTAGCATTACCATGTTCGGACTTTCAGTGATCAAGATTATTTTTGAAGACGATGTTGAAGATTTCTTTGCACGGCAGCAAGTAAATAATCAATTACGAAATGTGCAGTTGCCCGAAAATGTTGAACCGGATGTTCAACCTCCCTATGGGCCAACCGGAGAAATTTTTCTTTATGTGCTCAAGAGCGAAACGCGTGATACACGAGATTTACTAACGATTCAAAACTGGGTAATTGATCGTCAACTTCGGGCAGTGTCAGGCGTTGCTGATGTGGTTGCATTTGGTGGCCAGGAAAAGATCTACGAGATATCTGTCGATCCGGTGAAGCTTCAGCTCTACAACCTTACGCCATTGGAACTGTTCACGGCTGTAAGCAAGTCCAACCTCAATGTTGGCGGAGATGTAATTGAAAAAAATAGTCAAGCCTATGTTGTGCGTGGAATAGGCTTACTTGATTCAAAAGAAGACATTGAAAATACCATCGTCGATATTTTCAATGAGAACCCGTTGTTGGTAAAAAATGTAGCCACCGTCTCAGAGGCGAGTGCACCACGGGTTGGACAGGTTGGTTTAAATGAATCCGATGATGTTGTCGAAGGCATCGTTGTCATGAGAAAAGGTGAAAACCCGTCAGAGGTTTTAGCTCATGTAAAAGATAAGATAAACGAACTGAATACATCCGTGCTCCCAACCGATGTAAAAATGGAAACCTTTTACGATCGCGACAACCTGATGGCATACTGCACGCGCACAGTTATGCACAACCTGGTCGAAGGCATTGTATTGGTCACGGTGATCGTATTGATTTTTATGGCGGATTGGCGAACAACGTTGATTGTTTCCATTGTGATTCCGCTCGCGTTGTTGTTCGCATTTCTCTGTCTTAAACTAAAAGGCATGAGTGCAAATCTATTGTCACTCGGTGCCGTGGATTTCGGAATTATTATTGACGGCGCAGTAGTGATGGTGGAAGGATTGTTTGTTGCTCTCGACCATGAAGCGCAGAGACGCGGCATGGAAAGATTCAACAAGTGGTCAAAGCTTGGGCTTATTAAAAATACCGGTATACAAATGGGAAAGGCTATTTTCTTTTCCAAACTCATTATCATATCCGCCTTACTTCCAATTTTTTCATTTCAGAAAGTGGAAGGCAAAATGTTCTCTCCCCTCGCCTATACATTAGGTTTTGCACTACTTGGCGCGCTCATCTTTACATTGACACTTGTTCCACTACTCAGCGCTTTGCTATTAAAAAAGAATGTTCATGAAAAGCACAATGTATTCACTGATTTTATAAACAGAATAGTGGAAAAGGGATTCTCCTGGACATTTGGAAACAAGAAGCTGACGTTACTGCTTGCTGTGTTCTTATTCATGATCACAACGTTTTCAGCACGATGGCTCGGAACCGAATTTCTTCCAACATTAAACGAAGGCGCATTGTGGGTTGAAGCAAAATTGCCGATGAGCACTTCACTTAATGAAACTGTCCGGATGGTTAAAGTTTTGAGGAAGGAGCTGATGGCTTTCCCTGAGGTGCGTGGTGTGCTTTCACAGACTGGCAGAAGTAATGATGGAACTGATCCGAGTGGTTTCTATTATGTGCAAATGCAAGTGAATCTAAAACCGAAGGAGGATTGGGATCGGAATATTTCCACGGATCAACTCGTGGAAGAAATGGACAAACGGTTAAAACATTATCAAGGCATCAATTACAATTACTCGCAGCCGATCATTGATAATGTGGCCGAGGCCGTGGCCGGGATGAATGCGTCAAACGCCGTTAAGATCTATGGTGATGATCTTGATCAACTCGATGCGTTAGCGAATAAAGTCCTTGACCAAATAAAAAATGTTCCAGGAATAAAGGATGTCGGAATATTGCGAAATGTTGGCCAGCCTGAAATTAGCGTACTCCTCGATGAAGAACGGATGGCAATTTACGGCGTTACCAAAGCTGATGCTCAAGCTGTAATCGAGATGGCAATTGGCGGAAAAACTGCCACGGCAAAATACGAAGGAGAGCGAAAATTTGACGTACGCATTCGCTACAGCAAAGACTTTCGAAAGAACGAAGAAGATATTATGATGCTGATGATCCCAACTATTTCCGGACATAAAATTCCGTTGAAAGAAGTTGGATCAATTCGTGAGGTCACCGGACCGGCATTTATTTATCGTGATAACACGAAGCGTTTTATCGGAGTGAAGTTCTCCGTTCGTCAGCGCGACCTGGGAAGTACCATTGCGGAGGCCCAGCGCAATGTGAAAGCACACGTGAAAGTTCCGAATGGGTATCGGGTCGGCTGGACGGGCGAGTTTGAAAACCAGGTTCGTGCAACCAAGAGATTAAGCCAAGTCGTTCCAATTAGTCTCATTGCTATTTTTGTTTTACTGTTCATTATGTTCGGCAATGCGCGGGACGCTGGCTACGTACTCATCAATGTACCGTTTGCATTAATTGGAGGAATTCTGGCGTTGCATATAACAGGAATGAAT
>CBQWHS010000379.1:0-4927 GCA_967728665.1 uncultured Chryseosolibacter sp.
TAATAGTTAACTTTTTAACCTATTTTTGGTCAACATTTTTCAGTCACCGACAAAGAAGGTATACTCAGTAGAACTGGTTCCAACCCTCCGTGGCGACATGCACACCAATTTAAAATCCGTCATTCGCGCCTTCGTAACTGTCTATGAAAATCTGGTAGTTCACGAGCGGAATCCCGTTGCCTTGCACATGGACTATCATCACGAATGGCTAAAAGGCAATAGACAATTCGCTACCCACGTGAATGATAATTCTTGCAATACACAATTTTTCGTTTTCCCCCGGATGTAAAGTAAGTTCAAATACCTCCATCCTTGTTTTTAAATGTGTAACGCCCAATGATGGCTAAGAATGTGCAACTATTCTACATCATATTTTTTCAATAGGGCCTGCACGCGCGGATCGGGCAGCATACCCTGAAGCTCAGGATCCTTCAACGTGGCTTTGGGCAAAGTTTTGCTCAGGCCTGCTTCAAAGTATTCCAGGAATTTTGTCGTATCGTGGCGGGACAGATAGATGAGACTCAGGTTGACAAAGGCGGTGCCCAAATCATTATCGCAATCAATCGATTTTTGATAATAATAAATGGCGGAGTCACTTTGGTTGAGCATCATAAAATCGTACCCAAGATTATTATAAGAAGTAGCCAGTCTTATTTTAGGGACATTGTTTTTCAAGTGAAATAAAATCGATTTTTTATCGGCTTCCAATGCCCCGGCAATATCATTTTTATCAGCGTTAACTGTACCCAAGACGCTGTACAACTCTGCGTTTTCCGGAAATTTCCGAATGGTTTCTCTCACCTTTTCTTCGGCCGCATCTGCTTTGCCTTGCCGCAGTAAGGCCATACACCAGCCCAAATAAGCGCTTGGCTCATAATATGGGTCCCCCTTGAACCTGGCCAGCATGTATTTTGCCAGGCTGATCCCAAGTTCGTTGTCCCTCAAGAAATTGACGTTATAGAGCGATAAAATGTCAGGCGCTGTGTATTTCAGAATAGACTTTGATGCGCCCAACACCACCTCGTTCATCACCTTTTCTTTCCCACGATTTAATAAATAGATGAACCGCTCGGGCGCTTCACCACTAATTCTTACCGTAAGCACGAGTGTATCTTTATCGGTGGTAATGCTGGCACTGATCGATTTACCCCGTTCAATACCGAGCGCATCACCAATCAAACCAACGAAGGCCTTCACGGGCACGCCCACCCCCACGAGGTCAACCGATACATCAGCATCAGAAGATGGATTGATGTATTCAATGCCCTGGGTGTCTCTCACTTTTGTGATAATATCTGCCAATTGGCTGGAGATACGGTTGGCAATTTCAGGCCCGGTGTAGCCGGCTGCTTCAAAATCGGCAGGTACATAAACCTGCTTAAGGGTATATCCGGTATGACTTAACTCGCGCGCAATAAAAATAACGGCTATGGAAATCAGGCCAATGATAAACAACTTGGCCATGATAGAAAATGTGGCGGTTACGCGCTTTTCTACATGCAGAAGGTTAAAGCCTTTGGAGGGTATTTTTTGCTTCTCCTTTGGTGTTTTATATTCTTGTATTGGAATTTCCTCAACAATAGCTGGTGTTTTTTCTTCTGATGTTAGCGCGGGGTCGGTGTGTTCGGTCATATTTACCTGTCTGCTCTATTGTGGTATATCAAAACGCTTTGAGCCTAAATTCCAAAAATAATCAAGGCATTTGAGAATTTATATTTTACTTTTCACAACGTATTGTGCCGATCCCGATAGCTATCGGGAGGAGACGATGCTCGACCGGAGACGATGCTCGACTAGAAAGAACACCGACAAAAGCGAGAGATATAAGATCAATAGTTGTACGGGAAACCAACGTTTGAAGCACTACTCTTCCGAATACTTCTCCAATAATTTCTTCATACGAGGATGATTCAGCATTGCCTTTAGGTCAGGATCGGTAGGGATAAGGCCAGCACTATACCCTCTAGCCAAGGCTGTTTCCATCGTTTCAAAAAAACGGGTGGTGTCATTTTTAAGTAGCTGCAAGATGGATACATTGTAATAAGCGAAATTACTACCCGGATCCCATTCCATTGCTCTTTCATAATAGGCCGCGGCCGAGTCATACTGTTTGACACGGGTATAGTCATAGCCAATATTGTTAAGAATTCGCGCCCGGCTGGATTTTGGCGCCTGAAGATCAAGCAGCGCATAAGCTTTCTTATCGGACGCCATCGCACCCGCCAAATCGTCCATATCATCCTGGATAAATGCACGCGTGCTGAAAATATCACTTTCCATTTCGGAGAGGGTTAGTGCTTCATTGACCTTGGCAAGAGCCAAATCACTTTTTCCGTCATAAAACAAACCCAATGCCCATGCGCTGAGTGCCTTCGCTTCCATTTTAGAATCGCCCTTGTATTTTTCCAATTGATACCTGGCAAGCTTAATTATTTTTTGTGCGTCATGAAGTTTTGCATAGTATAAGCTCAATACCTCGTCATTCGTATTTTTGAAAATCGCCTCAGAGGCTTCGGCTACCAGCAGCTTAATGGGAGCTCCCAGGTTCACGTCCATGGGCACTTCAAACCGCTCAGGCTGCGCGCCCGAGACATTAATAATTAACACGGCTTGTTGGCCGTCAATGGTAATTAAGGCGTTGATCTTCTTTTTACGGTTCATACCAATCGCATTGCCAATCAACTCAATGACTCCGCGCACAGGCACACCCATGCCCACCATATCTACCTGTACATCGGCAAGGTCGGCACCTGATTTATATTCTTCAGCTATTTCGGATGAGCGCGTTATGCGAATAATGTCGTTCAGTTTCAATGAAATCAGTTGGGCCACCACCGGACCAGTATACCCGGCCTGGCTGAATGATTCCGGTACATTTACCTGTTGAATCACGTAGCTATCGTTGGTTAACTCGCGAGCAATAAAAATAACAGCTACGGAAATCAGGCCAATGATAAACAACTTGGCCATGATAGAAAATGTGGCGGTTACGCGCTTTTCTACATGCAGAAGATTAAAACCTTTGGAGGATATTTTTTTCTTTATCGGCTTTGGTATATTATATTCTTGTACGGGAGTTTCTTCAACAGGCGTAGAGGATGTTGAAGCTTCTACAATAGTTGAAGTTTTTTCTTCTGGTGTTGAAGCGGTGTGTTCGGTCATATTTACCTGTCTTGTTGGAAAAGGGAGTGTGCGCTAGTTCTCCAGTCTTTTCAGTTTGATGTCTAAACCAAATTTCGTAAAAACACTTTCTCCCAGTTTTTGTAATGGAACAAGCATAAACGCCAGGAGCACATTTATCCCAAAGTTCAACAGGGGTTGGTCGTTGGTTATTTTCGAAATGAATGGGTCCATGATGATCAAAAGGAATTCGAATGTAAGTACGAGAAGTACAAGTGAAACGTAAGGAGTGTATTTTCGCTGAACGTCCTTGTGCGTCTGCGTAAAATAAACAATGATGCATAGCAGAAGAACCAGTGCGATGCCATAGTACTGCGACATACCTCTGCGGATCTTGTTTTCCTTTTCAGCGATCGCTTTTAATTGCTCCTCCTGGTTCGCAAATACAAAACCGGCATTATGTTTCTTCTGCTCTTCCAGGAGCTCCTTGTAATGGGAGAGCATTTTGTCTTTAAAATACCTGGCGGAGTCGGCATTTTTTTCTTTGGCATAAATAGCTTCCAGCATTTGATAGCAATTGGGTCGCTCCACATTATCCCATAAATCCTCTTTTACGCCAAATTTGTTGTCGAGCGTTAGCGATCGATAGAGATGTGACTTTGCTTCGTTGAGCTGTTTCCGTTCGTAAAAATATTCCCCCATCAATTTGTTGTCGTACATGAGACCAATGCTGTCTTTCCTGAGGGTGCTGACTTGCAGGGTCTTCTTAATATGGTGAAGCGCACTGTCATAATTTTTCAGTTTCAGAAAAGCCGTTCCTAAATTATTGTGAACAATGGCCAAAGCAAGAGAATCGTGGGTTTCAATTGCCTTTGGCAGATTGTCCTGAAAAATCCCAATCGATTTGAACAAATCTCCTTTCAGGAGATACGTTAATCCCAGGTTATTCGAAATGGGGATCATACTTTTAGTATTGGTTTTGCCGCAGTAAGCAATCCCTTTTTGATTGTATTCAATTGCTTTATTATATAAGCCCGTGCCCTGAGCGATCAGCCCAAGTAATTTATAGCATTTTGATACTTTGGAAGAATCGTCTACGGCCAGGCCAATCTCTAAGCCCTGGAATGCGGATTTCTGAGCCAGCGAATAAAAGCCCCTGTTGAATTCCCATTCGCTAATGTTTGCATAGATCGTTAATTCAAAATTTTTATCATCCACATAAATCAGCGCTTTCTGCAAGAGCAGGTAAGATGAATCTTTATCAAGCGTTGACAAAGCCAGTTCGAGGTAAGCCTGGGCATCATTGGTTTCTCTTATGACAGATCTGAGGCTATCGATTTTGCTGTGCTGTGCGAAAGCAACCTGTAAACAGAAAATGAATAGTGTAAGGAGGAACGATTTCATTAACGCAGTAAACTTAAGCCAGCAAGATATAAGATTAATAGTTTTTCAGAAAACCAAAGTTTGAAGCACTATTCCTCAGAATACTTCTCCAATAATTTCTTCATACGAGGATGATTCAGCATTGACTTTAGGTCAGGATCTATTACTGGCTTAGTCCGTTTTTTTGTCCATGATGGGAGAACCAGATCACTACATCTTTCATGAAAAGGGTGGCCACTTCCCTGCCATGGAGGTTCCTGACTTGCTAGTGAAAGACCTAAGAGAAGTTTTCGATCAGCACAGTGTTTAAAAAAAGAATTCAATTAAGACTGGTAAAAAGATTAATGGACAATTGGCTATCAGCGAGATTCCGCCCAAATGAGGCAAGCTCTTCGTAGGGATTGTGCAAGCGCGGAATGACGGC
>CBQWHS010000380.1:0-4920 GCA_967728665.1 uncultured Chryseosolibacter sp.
AAAGGCTTGCCCACTTCGGAAGTCAACGTCTTTGCAATGTCGTCACGATGTTTTTCGAGTAATTCGGAAAAACGTCTTAGTATGCCAACCCTTTCAGACAATTGCACTTGTTGCCAACCAGGCTGAGCGTTGGTTAATTTCTTGAATTTACCGGACAGAGATTTATTATCGTCTTCTGCCAGTTCCTGCAATACTTCCTCTGTAGCTGGATTTATAATTTTCATACTTACTCAACGAACAATTTTTAACTGATTTCTTCGCTGCGAAACAGCGTTAATGAAAGCAACTTTTATTTTTTGAGAAAAAACACTTTGCAAATTCGTCATCCGCTCAGGATGCCACTGAACCGATTGCATGAATGGTTTATTTGAACTGTCTTTCCACTCAATTCCTTCGACAACCCCTTCGGGCGAAAAAGAGTTTACTACCAGGTCTTTTCCGATTAATTCCGCACTCTGATGATGTGCGCTGTTTATCTCGCCTGAATCCACGCCGACAATCTTTCTTAATTCACTAAGCGGATCAACATTTACAATGTGACAACGATCCTCTTTTGAAAACCGAGAATGATTATATTTTGCAAAAGAAGGAAGATCGGGAATTAACGTTCCTCCAAAAAAAACGTTGATCATCTGGAGACCCCTGCATATACCCAATAACGGCAGGTCATTTTTCTTTGTCTCCTCCAGCACACGCCATTCAAACTCGTCACGTGCCTCATCGATCTCATGACAATATGGGAGGTATTCAAGTTTATTATAAAACCGAGGATGAACATCTTCGCCCCCACTTAAAATGATTCCGTCACATTTCTCAACATCAAGAAAATTCTTGGCCCCCGGACTCAGTCTTATGACTTCAGTATCCGCCTCATCGAGAATCCACTTCTCGTAATTTGCATACTTGCTGCAGTCCGTAATTCCGATCACGACTGATGATTTCATAATGCCCGTTGATAAAGGTTTTTAAAATCTTCGCGACTGACTGGCTTTGGATTATTCGGGTGTGCAAAATCAGCAATTGCCAAATCAGCCAACGTCTCTATATGTTCTTGCTTTACGCCTATGTCCCGGAGTTTGTGCGGGATCGCAATATTGTTGTTCAATTCAAACAAATAATTAACAACTGATCCGCCAGTTTCCTCTTTTAATTCCAATGTTCGCGCAATGCGTCTGAATTTTTCCTCAAATCCTTTCACATTAAATTCCATGCCGTATGGGATGTTAACTGCATTGGCTAAGCCATGATGCGTATCCAACAAAGAAGACAAAGGATGTGCGAGCGAATGAACAACGCCAAGTCCTTTTTGAAATGCCACTGCTCCCATCAGCGAAGCGATCAACATTTTGCTCCGCGATTCCAGGTCTGGCTTATTCACAGCTTTTTCCAACGACTGACTTATCAACGTAATTCCTTCCAATGCAATTCCCTCACATAGAGGATGCGGAGTCTTCGCGAGATAAGCCTCCATGTTGTGCGTCAGCGCGTCCATGCCGGTTGCTGCTGTGATAAATGCCGGAAGCTCCATCGTGAGGATGGGATCTGCGAAAATAATCTTTGCGAGAAGCTTTGGAGCAAAGAGAATTTTTTTCTGATGTGTGACATCATCGGCAATGATTGCACTGCGTCCGACTTCACTTCCTGTTCCCGCTGTTGTTGGGATGGTAATAAAGTGAGGCACATCATTCGTTACAAATACATCTCCGCCGATCAGATCATCGTACTTAAAAAGATCTTCGCGATGATTCACCCGCAAAACGATTGCACGCGCAACATCAAGCGCGGCACCACCACCAATTCCTACAATAGAATCGCGATGTGTTGCATCGAAAACATCCGTGCCTTTGTAAACATCAGACTTCACCGGATTTTTATGAATGTCATGAAAGACTTCCACTGAAATTCCCTTTTGCTTGAGGTCATTAACGATGACCTTGAAGAAACTCAAATTTGCTACCGTTGGATCCGTCACGATCAATGGTTTGCTCAGGTTATTCTTTTTCAGATAGTCAGGAAGTTCTTTGCTTGACCCAGCCCCAAATCGGATCGTAGTCGGAAAGTTGTATTGATAAATTTTATCGAATGTCATGTTAAATTATTTCAAAATAGCGTTTGTATTCCCAATCGGTAACGGCTTTAAGATGTTGTCTCCACTCCCACTCGCGCGTCATCACAAAATGATTAACAAACTTCTCGCCCAAGATCTCTTTCGCGACAGCAGAATTTTTCATTGCAGTTGTTGCCTCATTTAAATTTGCAGGCAATACTCCATTTGAAAAATCACGGTACCCATTCCCCTCAGTGGCGGGCTGCTTGAGTTTTAATTTGTTTTTCACTCCATACAACCCTGACGCTAATGCAGCTGCCATGGCCAGGTATGGATTGGCATCAGATCCGATCACACGAGTCTCAAGCCTCGCAGATTTTGCACCCGTGCATAACACACGTAACGCAACTGTGCGATTATCAATTCCCCATGTCAATGTAGTCGGCGCCCATGCACCTTCCACCAGGCGTTTGTAGCTATTGATGGTGGGTGCATACATCGGCAAAATATGAGGAAGACAAAACAACTGGCCAGCGATGTAACTTTTCATCGTCTCGCTCATTTTGTTTTTGTCATTATTATCAAAGAAAAGGTTTGTGTTCATGGAGGGCTCCCACAAACTTTGATGAACATGTCCTCCACAGCCCGGCAGGGATTCGCTGATCTTCGCCATGAATGTTGCCATGATGTTATGTTTGTACGCGATCTCTTTCACAGCGGTCTTAAAAAGAATTGCGCGGTCAGCAGCTTGCAATGCTTCTGTGTACTGGATCGCGGCTTCCAATACACCGGGGCCAGTCTCTGTGTGCAGTCCTTCAAGGGGCACATCAAATTTGTTAAGCAAATCAAACAGGTCCGAAAAAAAAGGATTTTGCAATGTCGTGCGCAGCACCGAGTAGCCAAACATTCCAGGAGTGATCGGTGTAAGTTGCTTGTAATTCTTTTCTTGTGCTGAATGCGGTGTCTCGGAAAAATTAAACCACTCAAACTCCTGCGAAAAGAGAGGCATGTAGCCCGCGGTCACAGAGTCGTTGATCACTTTCTTCAACAAGTTTCTTGGACAGACGGATGCTGCTTTACCATCATGATTGTCAACATCACCAAGAAAAAATGGAATGTCATTCTCCCAGGGAATTCTTCGAAATGTTGAAAGATCAATTCGCGTTGGAGCATCCGGATAGCCAGTGTGCCAGCCTGTATACTGTCCATTGTCATACGCGACATCATTGGCATCCCATCCAAAGATTACATCGCAAAAGCCTGCTCCACTCTTGATCACAGAGAGAAACTTCTCTTTTGAAATATACTTTCCCCGAAGTATCCCATCGATATCCGCGAAAGCGATCTTGACTTTACGAGACGGATGATCTTTTACATAATCAATTACTTCGCTCTCCGTCATATTAAATGGCTTTGTTGGCGTCCAAATTGTTGAAATTATCGCTTGAAAACAACATTCTTAAATATTCATTAATTCCGGTTACGAAGCTTAAAGATCAGGTACGATGTGCCCAGGATGAGAAAATAAATTAATGCCAGGCGAACGTTATAGATCGTGAGCGCCACGAGCGAAACTGACGCAATTATCAATGCAGTAATGGGGAAGTATGGAAACAGTGGTACCCGAAAAGGTCTCTCTAACAAAGGTTCGGATTTTCTCAATTTCAGCAATGTTACAACAGAAAGAATATACAACGTGAGCGCTCCGAAAACGGAGATCGTAATAATTTCGCCGGTCCTTCCTGTGAGCAATGCGAGTATCCCGATGGCCATATTGACCATCAATGCATTGGACGGCGTTCCAAACTTGGGATGAATTTTTCCAATGAACGCGGGCGCAAATTTCACCCTCCCAAATTCAAACGTTGATCTTCCTGCTGCGAGAATAATTCCGTGAAAGGAGGCAACAAGTCCGAACAGACCAATAATAATTAAGGCAGTGTATAGAAAATTGTTCTCACCGACAGCCATTGCCATCGCTAGAGGAAGTGGTGAATCCGAAACTATTCCATTTTCTGTATAGACAACTTTTTCCCAACCTCCCATCCCAACGGCACCGAGGAAAGTCAGAATACAAAGGATCACCAGCGTGATAATCGCCGAACCGAATCCCAATAAAATTGTTCGTTGAGGATTTATTGTTTCCTCAGCAACATTAGCCACACCTTCAATGCCGAGGAAAAACCAGATCGCAAATGGCAACGCAGCAAAAATACCAGACCAACCTTTCGGCAAAGCGTTCATCATCATCATCGATGAATCAAAATGCGGCAGCGTTGTTACCGCAAATAAAACCAAGCCTGCAACCGCGATGACGGTTACAATCAATTCAAAAACAGCAGCCGTCTTGATTCCTCCAATGTTGATTCCCGTAAATACAAAATACGCGATAATAGCAACGACAAGTGTTGGAACTTCGGGCAGAAAAAGATTTACATATGCTCCGATCGCAAACGCTATTGCCGGCGGAGCAAAAATGAATTCAATGTTTTGTGCCATGCCGGCGATGAAACCCACATCTTTTCCAAATGCCCGCGATGCATAATCAAACACACCCCCCGCTTTTGGAATTGCACAGGCGAGTTCGGTGTACGAAAAAGTAAACGTTAACGCCAGCACGATGATGAAGACGATCGCGATGCCGAGGCCAAGCGTACCTCCTTCCGCCAGTCCTAAATTCCATCCAAAATAATTTCCTGATATAACGTATCCAACACCGAGGCCCCACAACATAGCGGGAGTCAGTGTCTTTTTAAGTGAAGGCGATGACATAGTTTTGTGGCGAACAAGATAATAAAAGCGATCGGCATATCATGACCGACATTTACCGTTGAAAAAACAGCTCGAACCATTTGTGTTAGAACGATTGCGAT
>CBQWHS010000381.1:0-4920 GCA_967728665.1 uncultured Chryseosolibacter sp.
GGCGAATGCCGGGACATATAAAAGTCCTGATGGTATGACTCTCTCTTCTATACAGCAAGAATTCCCTAAGGCTGTCCAAGATCCGAGTGACGCTTCGGCCTACAAGTTGCCGTCAAATGTTCCCACAAAGGACGTTCTGACGAAAAAGGCTAACGATTTTAAGAATTCTGAATTTTCAATTGCCGGCTCATTCGGCATCGACATCGATTTGTCCAGCCATATGTATTTAACTACGCAAATCCGAGCAACGTATAGCCTCACCGATGTACGCAATGGTGATGTTATCGATCAGTTGAAAGCTGGAAATAATATTTTTAGCAATCGCGCAAATCTCCTTGTCGGGATGCAAATTGGAATACATTATTCACTCCGAAAGACAAGATCCTTCAAAGTAAAAGGATAACCTAAAAGAGATTATTAAATATTTTAAATCCCGGTTATGCCGGGATTTTTTTATTTCATCGAGTCCACAAATTCTAAAATGACTTTGTGAACATATTCTAATTCGTCCGATTTAACTATGTAAGGAGGTACGAAATAAATTACATTTCCCAGAGGTCTAAGGAGAATGTTCCGCGACAAAAAAAACGGATAGATAGTTTTGCGCATCTCATTGTTGTAAGATGTTCCCTTGCCTGTTTCCAGTTCGATTGCCAAAATCGTTCCGAGACATCGGGCTGATTTTACTGCATGATGTTTTTGGATTCGATCTCTAAATTCTATTTGCGACTTTGATATCGTGTAAATACGCTGTTGACATTCTGCGGATGCAAGAAGATCAAAACTTGCATTCGCAGCCGCGCAAGACAATGGATTGCCGGTGTATGAATGACCATGAAAAAAAGTCTTAGAAAAATCTGTTGTCTGAAAAGCCTCAGTTACGAGTTTTGAACAGGACGTTACGCCTAACGGCAAGGCACCACCTGTTATTCCTTTTGATAGAGCAATAATGTCCGGCTTGTTTGAAAGGAAATCTGAGGCAAAGAATTTCCCAGTTCTTCCAAACCCTGTGAAGACTTCGTCAGCAATGCAGAGAATGTTTTTGCATCTGGCTAACGCAATTAACTCGTCAAGTACACGCGGGCCGTACATGCGCATTCCTGCAGCGCCCTGCACAAGGGGCTCGAAAATGAAAGCTCCAACTTGATCGTCTTCAATAAGACTTGAAAATTGTGCCAGCACATTGTGTTCATTTTTTTCGCTTGGAAAATCAATGAAGGCTGCTTGAAAGAGGTATTCGTGAAATGGATTTGTAAAAACGCCACGCTCGCCAACAGACATTGCACCAAAAGTATCTCCATGATACGCTCCGTCTATTGCAATTATTTTTTTCTTACTGATATTCTTATTGTGCCAATATTGAATCGCCATTTTCAGTGCTACTTCCACGGCAGTGCTACCATTGTCAGAAAAAAAAATCTTTTGTTGATTCTTCGGTAGGACAGAAAGTAGGTTTTGAGAAAGCGTGATTGCAGGTTCATGAGTAAATCCAGCAAAAATTACATGCTCAAGTTTTCTTGCTTGATGCGAGATTGCATCAGCTATTATTTGATTCGAATGTCCATGAATATTTACCCACCAGGAAGAAACCGCATCAATAATTTTTTTGCCATCGTTTGTTTCGAGATAAATTCCCTCGGCCGATTTTATTAAAATTGGCGGCTGTCCACCCTGCAATGGCTCGAACGGATGCCATATGTTTTGGCGGTCGATTTGCTCAAAGTTCATTCCCATTGCTTTTTTATTTTTTGTGCATATGCCCGAACCATTTCTGCTGAAACTTGCTTCTCATGATTTATACGGAGTAAGCAAGTCAATCTTGAATGTAGAAGGATGATCCGTTCGCTTTCAGTATTTGAAATTCCGTTGAAGATAATTCCGGTTATTTCGATTTTTCGGTTTCGCAAGGCTTCAACCGTAAGAAGAGTGTGATTGATGCTACCAAGATAAAGATCTGCAACCAGGATCACGGGTAACCTCAGATGGTTGATCAAGTCAATGACGAAGTGTTTATCATTGAGTGGAACCATGCATCCTCCTGCGCCTTCAACGATTAAATTGTTTTGAGTAGCGGGCAACGAAAAATGATGAAGTTGAATATTAACGTCATCAATTTTAGCTGCTGCGTGTGGCGATGCTGGTGTTTTTAACAGATACCGTTCCGGATGTATTTTACTTTTGTTGTTTGTTACGAGACGGTGAACTATTTCAGAATCACGCGGCAAGCCGGATTGAATAGGTTTCCAATAGTCGGCATTAAATGCTTCGCATAGAATTGCAGATACCAAGGTTTTTCCGCTATCTGTGTCTATTCCTGTTATGAAGTAATTCATTAACTTAAATATTTCCCTCAATACGGTTCAGTGACTGCGCGAGAGAAATAATTTTCTCATCTGTATTATATGAATGAAGGCAGATGCGCAGTCGTTCTTTTCCTTGTGGGACAGTTGGAGAAAGAATCGGTCGCACATCAAACCCTATGTTGGATAATTCACTGGCAACTATTCGTACATTTTCATTGCCTGGAATAATCGCAGTCTGGATTGCGCTCGTGCTATTTGTTCTGCCTGTAATGGATAGATGATCTAAGAATAGTTTAATCTTTGCGTGAAGTTGTTGTTGGGCCGAATTGTGTTGTTCGATGAAATCGAAAGCGCATTCAATGGCGGCTATGTTGTGAGGTGACAACGCGGTTGTATAAATAAAAGGTCGTGCAAAATTCACAAGATATTGACTGAGATAATTTGATCCGGCAACGCAGGCGCCATGAACTCCCATCGCCTTGCCAAACGTATAAATCCGAACCGGTATTTTTGCTTGCAGCTGTTTTGTAATTGTCAGCCCCTCACCACGGAAACCGAATAAGCCGGTGCTATGTGCTTCATCCAAAATCACAACAGCGAAAAATTTCTCTGCTAATTCAACAAGTGTTTCGAGGTTGCATTCATCTCCATCCATTGAGTAAATGGATTCAACAACGATGAATATTTTTCCGCTTGTTACTCTAAGGAGTTTTTTTTCAAGGTCATCATAGTCATTATGGCGAAATGAAAACCGTGATGCACGACTTAATCGCAGGCCGTCTTTGATTGACGCGTGTGATAGCTCATCGTAAAAAACCGTATCGCCTTTTTGAGGCAACGCGGACAACACAGCCAGGTTCGCAGAATATCCTGAATTGAAAATCAGGGCGGATTCCGATTGAAAAATATCGGCAAGCTTTCGCTCAACAAGTTGGGTGTATTCTGAATTTCCTGTCAAGAGTCGAGATCCTGTTGAGCCGTTGTTATATAAGCTTAGTTCAATGAGCCGTTTGGATATACTATTAAATAATTCTCGCGACTGTGCAAGACCGAGATAATCGTTTGATGAAAAATCCTCAAGACTGTTTGCGCGTGTTTTTAAACTTCGGAGAATTCCTTTTGTGGAAGCGCTTGTAAGTTTCGATTGGAGGAACGCGTCTAGACCATACATTCGGCAAAAATACGTCAGGAACTGTTCGTGGGCAATTTCGGTTGGTTTCAACTAATGTTTTTGACCAAGCCGTGCGGAAAGCTTAGCGGAGAATGTGAATCCATCCTGATTGCGTTCGAGATGATTGAACAGGCCTGTCCCCAGGCCGAAAAATGGTGTGAAGAATACGTTTTCATCCAACGCAAGTTTAGATGATACATATAGTGTTGAAAAACTGGAATGACCCAACTCAACATAATTACCCTTCGTGCTTCCGAATCCAGATCCAACTCCTATCGCAAAGGGAGACGAAGGAATGACACCCATCGGGCTATTGTAGAATTGGGTATTGACAAAAAACACGCGCGGATTTCCGAGGCGTAATCCGAACTGAGGATAAATCTTCGAAGATCCAATAATACTTCGTTGGTTTGTCGGATTGAAGTCAGTCTTGATTCGATGTAAATCGCCTACATAAGCGCCAATAGTGAATTCAACATTTTTAGTCGCAGTTATAAAATTAGGATTGAATCCAATAAACGTAAAATTGTTTGTGCCACTTGAAGCACCGGAAATCTCTTCTCTCACCCCGGAAATATACGTGTTCAATCCTATCGTATATCGCATATTATTTTCTTTGACCCAGGTTCTCGCCAAGGCAACCGCGCCTGTAGTGTTTGCAATCTTGAAGTAAGTATAAATTGGCGTTGTTCCACAATCACTCGTGGATGTTCCTGTTTGTTTCGCGAGTGTTAATTGTTGTGTGGATAATCCGAAGGAAATTGTGTTGTACTTGTCAACGGTTTTGGGCTTCTCCACCTGATTTGTTGATGATGATTGGCTCATTAAGACTATGGAAAGTATGAGCAATAAAATTGTTGTCATCCTCAATTGAGGCACCATCACATAATCACGATAGCTTACAAAAATAAATACTGCTACCGGAATTAATAATAGCCCGAATATTATGAGTACATCGAACGCACGCAGCCATTTGCTGCACACAATACTTATAATAACGATGACCACAAAGTGCGCGACAGGTAGAAACTTATTGACAGATGAAAGCTGGTTTGTATTGGTATATTTTTTGGACGACAGTTCGAGCTGATAAATTATTACGATTGAAATCGTCGCAAGCAATGCCATCACGTATTGTATCGTATTCAGCCCGACTATTTCATCTCCACCAACAAGGTGCGCCTGTTTTGCCCGAAAAAATTCGCTAACGAAACGCACCAGATAATAGCTTAAACCGGAAAAAATAAATATGCTACCTGGCGCTTTTAAAAAGCGAGGCGAATAATAGATCAATACAATCGACAACATGCACCCGACGCATTCATATAATTGAACCGGGTGTAAGGCGATGCTTCCCCCGTTCCAATGATATGTAACAGACCAAGGCAACTCGCAGGTTGTGCCATGACAACATCCGGCGATCAAGCATCCAACGCGTTGAATAGC
>CBQWHS010000382.1:0-4909 GCA_967728665.1 uncultured Chryseosolibacter sp.
GCATAAGAAAAGCCATTGGATCGTATCGCGGCCAGTTGATCTCACAATTTTTTAGCGAATCGATCCTGATTTCCCTATTGTCGCTAGTTGCTGCAGTGGGTGTGGTTCAGCTTTCGCTACCACTGTTCAATAGCCTGTCAGAAAAGCATATGTCGCTGCCATGGTCTGATTTAAATTCTTGGATGTTCGTTATTGCGTTTTCAGTGATGATTGGTATGGTTGCCGGGAGCTACCCTGCGCTCTATTTATCTTCGATCAAGCCATCGAAAGTTTTGAAAGGCGTTTTCAAAGCGAGTAAGTCGGCATCGCTTTCGCGAAAGATTTTGGTTGTTGTTCAATTCACCGTATCTGTTGTCCTGATCATTGGCACTGCCATTGTATTCAAGCAAATCCAATTTGCAAAGAACAGGCCGATCGGCTATGAAACCGATGGTTTAATTTCCATTCCGTTTGCATCAGATGAAATGCGAAACCACCTTGATGCCCTGCGTGATGAGTTAATAAATTCAGGTGCAGCGAAAGAAGTTTCGTTCGCAGAGGCTCCAACTACGGAATTATGGTCATCGAGCAGCGTATTTGACTGGGACGGAAAAGATCCGGATTTGTCCGTCGACTTTAACGTGCTCGGTATAGCACATGAGTATGGAAAAACGATCGGGTGGGATGTCAAAGATGGAAGGGACTTTTCTCGCGAATTTATCACCGATACTTCGGCTATGATCTTGAATGAGTCAGCGGCAAAATACCTCGGTTTTAAGAATGTGATTGGCGAGGTTGTTCGTTGGTATAAGAAGCCGTTTAAAATAATCGGTGTGGTGGCTGATATCGTCTCACGGTCTCCGTATCAACCGGTGAAGCCGATGTTCTACTTTATTACAAATGAAAGCAATTTTGCTATCGTGAAAATTGATCCTAAGCTTAGTGCTACTGAAGCCATTCAGACCATGGAGGGCACATTCAAGAAATATGCGCCTGCCAAACCGTTCAACTATCAGTTTACTGACGAGTCTTATGCGAGGAAGTTCGGCAACGAAGAACGTGTCGGAAGACTTGCGGGAGTTTTTTCTTCGCTGGCAATTTTTATCAGTTGTCTCGGAATCTTTGGACTCTCGTCCTTCATTGCGGAGCAGCGCACAAAAGAAATTGGCGTTCGTAAAGTATTGGGCGCAACGGTATTTGAGTTATGGCAAATGATGTCCAAAGATTTTGTGGTCCTGGTAATCTTGTCTTGTATAATAGCGACGCCTATTGCTTACCAGGTTCTTGGCTCGTGGCTCGAATCCTATGAATATCGCGTAGCCATACCGTTATGGATTTGTATCGCTGCCAGCGTTGGAACATTAATGATAACACTTATCACGATCAGTTGGCATACGTTTCACGCTGCCAGTATTAACCCAGGCAGAAGTCTCAGGACTGAGTAGCTCAATACAGGGCATGGTTATCATCGCAAAATTGCTGAGTCATCATCAACGAAATAATACGCAACGGGCACTGTCAAATAATTCAAGGACCCGTTGCGATTAATGGTATTCCCTAAACAATTTCTTCAAAAATAAACGCGCATTTAATGTGGAAACTGACGTTTAGTTGAATCTTTGTGATAAGACCTAAATCTCCTCAGTATGTCAGGCACATTTTCGCGAACACGACAAAGTCAACTCATTGTACTTGCCCTATTTTTTACATTGCTTTCCTTATCCGTGCGCGCCCAGCTACTCCGTTGGAATACCCGCGTTCAAAAAGGTTTCGTATTTCAGATCAGCAATAAAGAAGCACAACGATTGCTCACGCATTCCACATCCGACACTATTTTCAGTGGCATGCTTCACACGTTGGTAGATACCTTTAATGTCGATAAGGGATGGCTTCACCGTCCGAAGCAGGGCCATTTCATCATGGCACGGATTATTGAAAACAAGGTTCATTGCGAATACACAAGTGTTTTTCCTTACCAGGTATTCCTTTTGAAGGAATATGACGGCCTTGCATTACAAGTTCTTGATCTTGACGGTAATGTGAGAGATGATGCCAAAGTCAAATTCAAGCTAAAGAAACTTCACGGCGATCCTCAAACAAAAACATACCGAATTGCTCATGAGTGGTTTCCCAATGGACAACGGTTTGTCACTGTCGAGTTGGATGGTTTCAGATCTGTATTCAATATTGAAAAGCATGAAGTGGAAGCACATTGGCGAAACAATTGGTATGGTGATGATCCCGGCCCCTCGTTCTATAGCTACATGATCACTGACAAGAATAAATATAAACCACTTGAGAAGGTGAGGTTTAAATCATATGCATTGTCTCAATCGCGAACGCCCTTGCACAAGGACCTTGAGTTATGGATTGTCGGCAGCGATAAGTCGTGGAAGCTCGCCATGGTTGCTCCGCATCGTCCGGGAAGCTTTGCCAGTGAATTCCAATTACACGACTCATTGAAGTTGCGATTGGACAAACCATACCAACTTCAGCTTCGTGACAAAGGTGGTCGCATTGTTTCGAATTGCCATTTCCGCTATGAAGATTACGAACTGAATGGCAATAAGCTTGACATTAGCCTGGCAACTCCGACCCAATTTCATCCTGTCGAAAACAAGCTAAAAGTTTTAGCTACAGATGTAAACGGATTGCCATTAAAAGATGCGAAAGCACAAGTGCTCGTAAAACTGCAAAGTATTCGCGAAACCTTTCAACCACTCGTAATTCTCGCGGACACCTTGATGTACAAGGAGATTGATCTTGGAGACGAAGACGCTTCTAGCATTGAAATTCCTTCAAATATCTTCGGAAAAGCAAACGTGGTATATGATGTAATTGTCACCATGACGAATAGCCAAAACCAGCGACTCGAACAGAAAGTAACAGCGATCCACTATTATTCTCAATATCAAATCACAACCCGTTTTTCAAATGACAGCATCGTTTATGATTTTCTCGACAACTCAATATCGGTTCCCAACACGAAGGCACGATTGAGGTACAATGATCAAATCGATTATCACGAAGTCGAACTTCCTTATAAAGAAAAACTCAATCCCGCCATTTCGAAGGTTCTTATTGAAACAACACTCGCCAGCAGACTTCTACAGATGAATACGCTGATCCCTTCTATAAAAGTCAAGGGCGGAATTCAAAAGGACAGTTTCAATATTCAATTGCAAAATCCTCAACAACTCGATGTGAGCTGGTACATTTACCAGGGAAATGAGCTATTACAGAAGGGCCATGGAGATTCGCTTGAGTATAAATCGGTAATTGAAAACAGAACCGAAACTTACTACGTCGAATTACTCTATTCATTCGGTGGTCAGGAAAATATCACACGTACCGAATATCCTTTTCGTGAAGATTATTTGAATGTTGCAGTTGATTTGCCTGATCGGGTTTATCCCGGGCAAAAGGTTGATGCACTAATTCGTGTAACCAATCAATTGGGAGATCCCATGAGCGGAGTTGACCTCACAGCTCTTTCTGTCACAGGCAAGCTTAATTATTATCTTCCAGACTTGCCTTATTACGGAGACACATCAAGTCCACGATCGCGAAAAGCGAATTATACAAAGAGCGATGTGAATAAACATTTTGCAGTCATTAGTCTTGAATATAAGCGATGGGAGAAGCTGGCTCGGTTGGACACGATGAAATATTACCAATTTACATTTCCAAAGTCAGGATCGTTTAGCCATTCCGTTGCAATCATGGATAGTACTCAATTCTCTGTCTATGTTATGCAAAAAGGAGGCGCCCTCGGAATCTACGTTATTGAAGTTGATAGAACACCAGTCTATTATTCCTGGGTAGATCAGCCGCGACATTATTCCTTTTATGTCTCGCCTGGCAGGAAGCACCAAATTACTTTAAGGCTATACGATCGAGTTTTGATTCTGGATTCATTGGCGTTTCAACGTGGACATAAGACAATATTTAGCCTGGACATTAATCGACTACCATCAACTACAAAAGTTGTCAAACTCTATGAACGAAGCCATGGTAGGAGAGGCAGGTTCCTCTATCCGAAATTTACACCAACTGAAATTGGACGCCACAACATGTACCTGGCGTCTTTCAAACGTGTTGAGCGGAAATCTTACCTGGAAAATGCATCTGAGTTTACGCCTTTGTTTACTGGGGATGAAAGCGTTCGCAAACCGTTCATTGTGGTTGGACCGATTTCTCCAGGACGTCAAACATTTGTGAGCCGGTCCGCCTTAAAGATCACCTATCAACACACTGGCCATTACGCTTACGCGTTTGAAGACAACATTGTTTACAAATTGAATCCGCCAGAGCTTATGCCGGACAGATTGCAAAAAACACTGTACAGCCCAGCGGCAACCTTGGACGATCTCGTTGTTACCAAACACCAATTTCTAACCGAGCAACATGAATCTAATAAATGGCATACACGGATCATCGACATGCAGGACTATGCAATGCGTGTAGGTATATGGTTGCCTCACGAACCTGATAGTTCGGGCATCGCGGCTTTGTTGTTTCAAGATTTGACAACAAAACAGATGATTTCACCGTGTCAAAAATATTCACCTCGCCCCGAATATTTCACTATTCCCCGGGGACTTTACAACGCTGTTGTTTTATTCAACAATGGTCAGTATCTCAAGATGGATAGTGTCGGATTGAAATCGCATCACCAGGTGATCATTAATTTTAATCAGTCTGCGTTTCATACCACGGATTCGATGTCGCTTCGATGGCTCACAAATGGCTTCGGCAATTGTTATACACCAACTACCCCGGCATCGAAAACTTTTATATTGCGTCACACCACAGCTCATTATGGAAATGTTCGTGGTGTGATTTACGATGATATGAATTTTCCGTTACCTGGTGCTTCGGTTGTTGTAAAAGGAACAGTCAATGGTGCCGTTACCGATATCGATGGAAA
>CBQWHS010000383.1:0-4898 GCA_967728665.1 uncultured Chryseosolibacter sp.
GTGACTTCGGTGCAAAAGAAATCAGACCCAAAATGATGGAATGGGACGAGAGCCAGGAATTTCCAGTTCAGGTTTTCAAGAAAATGGGCTCACTTGGTCTTATGGGAGTGATCATACCCGAGGAATATGGCGGTGCTGGGTTTGGCTATCTTGAATACATCACTGCAGTTTCCGAAATCGCCAAAATTGATGGCTCAATTGGTTTATCAGTAGCCGCACATAATTCTCTCTGCTCAAATCATATTCTTCAGTTTGCGAATGAAGAGCAAAAGCAAAAATATCTTCCAAAACTTGCTACCGGGGAGTGGATCGGCGCATGGGGCTTAACGGAACCAAACACCGGCTCCGATGCCGGTAATATGCGAACTGTGGCCATCAAGCAAGGAGACTACTATATCATAAATGGCGCAAAAAATTTCATCACCCACGGAAAGTCAGGAAATGTAGCAGTTGTAATAGTGCGTACAGGCGAAGTAGGCGACTCCCACGGAATGACAACCTTTGTTATTGAAAAGGGAACGCCAGGATTTTCATCCGGAAAAAAAGAGAACAAACTTGGCATGCGTGCATCAGAAACTGCGGAGCTGATTTTCTCTGATTGCAAAGTCCATAAATCACAGGTGCTTGGGAAAGAAGGAGATGGTTTCATTCAGGCAATGAAGATCCTTGATGGAGGTAGAATTTCAATTGCGGCATTGAGCCTTGGTATTGCTATGGGTGCTTACGAGGCGGCCCTCCAATATTCGAAGGAGAGACATCAATTTAATCAACCAATCTCGAAGTTTCAAGGAATTGCTTTTAAGCTGGCCGATATGGCTACAAAGATAGAGGCGGCAAAATTGCTAACGTACCGTGCAGGATCATTAAAAACGAGAGGCCTGCCGGTGACCAGAGAATCCGCAATGGCGAAACTTTATGCCTCTGAGATTGCCGTGGAAGTTGCGAACGAGGGAGTACAAATTTTTGGAGGCTACGGCTATACGAAAGATTTTCCAGCAGAAAAATATTACCGCGATGCCAAACTGTGTACAATCGGAGAGGGAACTTCGGAGATACAGAAATTGGTTATCTCGCGAACACTGTTGAAGTGATTTTGAAATTTGGCTGACTTTAGCTTATATTTGCGGCCCTAAGAACAGAATATGATCATTGTTAATGTAAAAGAAAACGAGTCAATTGATAAGGCTCTGAAACGTTTTAAAAAGAAGTTTGAAAAGACTGGTGTTTTGAAGGAATTGCGTTCAAGAACTGCTTTTGAAAAGCCTTCAGTTAGAAGAAGAAACCAGATTATTCGCGCTGCTTATCGCGAGACTCAGAAAAACCTCGAAAACGCTTAATTCGGGTCATTCATTGATTACCATTGTGGATAAATCAAAGTAATCCACATTTTAATATCATTTTATAAACAATCCCCTGAAGGTCTTTCCTTTAGGGGATTATTTTTTTACATTGGTCTTAAGCGGGAGAATAGTGATCAATGATTGAAGCTTTCCTTAAATATCTCCGATTCGAAAAGAGACTAAGTGTCCATACGATTATCGCGTATGAAAACGACCTGAAGCAATTCTCAAATTTTTTAGCAATTCAATTTCAAGAAGACAAAATAGAAGAAGCGCAATACCAATTGATCAGAGCCTGGATTGTAAGCTTGGTGGAACTTGGAATTGAACCGCGCTCAATCAATCGCAAAATTGCAGCTCTTCGTTCGTTTTTTAAGTATTTGCAACGTCAAGAGGTGGTGAGTAAAGGTCCGATGACCAAAGTAAAAGCCTTGAAGACAAGTAAGAACCTCCCAAGTTTCATTAAAGAAACGGAAATCCCACAGGTCCTTGATAATCCATCGACTCCATTTGAAAACACTTTTGAAGGACAACGCAATAGACTGATAATCGAATTGTTCTACGAAACGGGAATACGTCTTTCAGAACTTATTAATCTTAAAGAGTCAGCAATTGATTATAGAAACCGCACAATTAAAGTTCTGGG
Source organism: uncultured Chryseosolibacter sp. (assembly GCA_967728665.1). Lineage (GTDB taxonomy): Bacteria > Bacteroidota > Bacteroidia > Cytophagales > Cyclobacteriaceae > Chryseosolibacter. Next base: position 1,987 of record CBQWHS010000383.1, read on the forward strand.
GAAAAGAAACAAAGAAAGAGTAATCCCTTTCAACGCGAATCTCGTTTTAATCATTGAGAGTTATCTCCACATGCGGAATCGTGAGATTGAGAAAATGGCACACGGACTACTGTTGGTTACTGACACTGGTGATAAGTGTTATCCGATGCTGATCCATCGAATCATCAACAAACATTTACTTCTTAATTCTACAGTTGACAAGAAAAGTCCGCACGTGCTCAGGCACACCTATGCAACTCATTTGTTGAACAACGGTGCCGAGATCAATGCTGTAAAAGACTTGCTGGGTCATTCCAGTCTTGCCGCAACCCAGGTTTACACTCATAATTCAATGGAAAAAATAAAGAAGACCTTCGATCAGGCCCATCCAAAAGCTTAACCAAACGCTATGCAATAGATCTGTACAATTGACTTTGTGTGCCAGTCGTTAAACAAGCAGGTGTTTTTATGTTAAACTCTTAAATTTTTTGTTTATGAAGTTGCAAGTGCATTCCATTCATTTCGATGCTGACCGTAAACTTGTTGATTTTATTCAACGCAAAATCGACAAGCTCGAGACGTTCTACGATCGCTTATTGGATGGTGAGGTGTTTCTGCGTCTCAATAATGAAGGCGTGGATAACAAAACGGTTGAGATCAAATTAAATGTTCCGGGAAGCCAATTATTCGCTATCGAAAAAGCGAAATCTTTTGAAGCTGCGGCTGACTTGGCCACTCTTGCATTGCGAATGCAACTGAAAAAATTTAAGACGAAAGTCCGAAATGGCCGGGTATAAAACCCGAAGAAATAAAAAAGGGCTCCGAAAGAGCCCTTTATTTTTTATAAGTTGAAAACTTTTTTCACTTGGTCAACGTGATCCAGTTTTTCCCAAGGGAACAATTCCACTTTCACACGCTTCTCTGTCTTCTTTCCTTTATTGAAAATTTTCTCAACAACCTTCGGCTCACGGCCCATGTGACCATAAGCAGCGGTTTCAGAATAAATAGGAGTCCGTAAGCTGAATCTCTCTTCAATAAAGTACGGACGCATGTCGAAAATCTTTTCGATTTTTTTAGCGATCTCTCCGTCATTGAATTTCACTTTCGCTGTGCCGTATGTGTTTACATACAGACCCACAGGTTTTGCAACACCGATCGCGTAAGCAACTTGAACGAGCACTTCATCACACAATCCAGCAGCTACAAGATTCTTTGCAATGTGTCTCGTTGCATAGGCAGCGGAACGGTCAACTTTTGAGGGATCTTTTCCAGAGAATGCTCCTCCACCGTGCGCGCCTTTTCCGCCGTATGTATCTACAATAATTTTTCTTCCTGTCAGACCGGTATCGCCATGCGGACCACCAATTACAAATTTTCCAGTTGGGTTAACGTGATATTCGATGTCTCCACCAAACAAGTTTTGAACACGCTTCGGAAGTTTTTTCTTAACACGCGGAACCACGATATTAATCACATCATCCTTTATTTGCTTAAGCATCACTGAATCCTTAGCAAAATCATCGTGCTGTGTCGAAATTACAATCGTATCGATACGCACGGGTTTGTTATCATCACCATACTCTATGGTAACCTGAGACTTTGCGTCTGGTCTCAAATAAGTCATGACTTTGCCTTCTCTTCGGATTATCGAAAGCTCGCGCAATAATAAATGTGCAAGTTCAAGAGGCAATGGCATGTAGTTGTCGGTCTCGTTCGTAGCGTAACCGAACATCATCCCCTGGTCACCAGCACCCTGATCTTCTTTCTTTCTCCGTTCAACACCCTGGTTAATATCCGGTGATTGTTCGTGGATAGCAGAAAGAATTCCACAGGAGTTTGCCTCGAACATATATTCACTCTTCGTGTAACCGATCTTGCGTATTACCTCACGGGCGATATCCTGAACATCAAGGTATGCCTCTGATTTAACTTCTCCGGCAAGTACAACTTGGCCGGTAGTTACAAGCGTTTCACACGCCACTTTTGAATTTGGATCGTAAGCGAGAAAATAATCAATCAGAGCATCTGAGATTTGATCAGCAACTTTGTCTGGGTGACCTTCAGAAACCGATTCAGAGGTGAATAGATACGGCATAGTGAGTGTTTAATTTTAAAATTTAAGGGGGCAAATTTAAATGAATTGGCGTAAGGAAAAAACCTAACCGCTCACGTGAGAAAGAAATAAAAAAATAGCGGGTTTTTTAGCCATTTCCATGGTTTGCGACTTCCATGCGCCAACTTTTTTCGTGATGATTTTTTCTTCGCTGCCTGTTATGTCAATGGCGATGGTAAGTAGCGTGTCGGAGTGAAGATTCCTGATCAATTTGTCGAGCACTTGATTGTTCCGATAAGGCGTTTCGATGAAAATTTGAGTTTGATTTTTTTTCCGCGACTCGGCCTCCAATTCTTTAATCGTTGTTGAAAAATCTTTGGCGTCAATTGGAAGATATCCATGAAAGGCGAACCGCTGGCCGTTCAGGCCGGAAGCCATTAATGCCAATAGGATCGACGATGGGCCAACAAGTGGGACTACCTGGATTTCTTTTTCATGAGCATATTTCACTGCGATGGCACCAGGATCGGCAACACCTGGGCATCCGGATTCAGAGATCACGCCTACATCTTCACCATCTAACAGCGGTTTCATTAACAAAGGCACATCTTTCTCTGAAGTGTCCTTATTCAAAACATTAAACTCAAGATTTTCAATGGAAGGGAAAATCTTCAGGCTGCTTAAAAATCTCCTCGCTGTTCTTGCGTCTTCAACTAAAAAGTAACGAAGTCCTTGTATGGAATTTAAAATCTGTGATGGGATAACACTGGCCTGTGTGTTTTCGGCGATGACACTCGGAATCAAAAACAACTTACCTTTGTTAGACATCAAAATGAGAATTTGTCATGGGTAAATTTCTAATTTTTACCGGATTAATTTT
>CBQWHS010000384.1:0-4895 GCA_967728665.1 uncultured Chryseosolibacter sp.
CTGGGCAACATTTCCAGAACCGGAGACAAGACAAACTTTCCCTTTAAGCGAGTCGCCTTTTGATTGAAGCATATTCTCAGCAAAGTAGATCAATCCATATCCTGTCGCTTCGGTGCGAATCAAACTTCCGCCCCAGCCAATTCCTTTGCCCGTTAGTACGCCGGTGAATTCATTTTGAATTTTTTTGTATGCTCCAAACATGTAGCCGATCTCACGGCCCCCGACACCAATATCGCCGGCAGGCACATCTAAACGATGACCAATATGTCTCGAAAGCTCCAGCATAAATGCCTGGCAAAATTTCATGATTTCATTTTCAGATTTTCCTTTCGGATCAAAATCGCTTCCACCTTTTCCACCACCCATCGGAATACCTGTAAGTGCGTTTTTGAAAACCTGTTCAAATGCCAGAAACTTTAAGACACTTGGCGTCACAGAGGGATGAAAACGTAGTCCACCTTTATATGGCCCTATCGCGCTGTTCATCTGAACGCGATATCCTCGATTGACCTGTATATTTCCTTTGTCATCAAGCCAGGTGACACGAAATGAAATCATTCGTTCAGGCTCAAGCATGCGTTCCAATAATTTCAATCGAACAAATTCCGGATTTTTTTCAAGCACAGGCATAATCGAAAGAATTACTTCTTCCGCAGCTTGTGTGAATTCTGGTTCATTAGGATTTCGTTTCTTAACAATGTCAAGAATTTCGTTGGCATTCATGGCGTGTTGGTTTGTAAAGTAAATCTAATCTTTCCTTCGTGCATAAGGAAGTAATCGTCGACGGTAAACGAACCTGTTAGTCCGGAAGATATTTTTGAAAATATCCATAGCACCAAGTGCCGAATGCTGCGGAAAGAAACGTAATAATAACTACCAAGTATCCCGAACCAATTTGAGTATATAACGGGCCGGGACATGCACCTGTCAATGCCCATCCAAATCCAAAAATTAATCCGCCGAAAATTATGCCATGATGATAACGTTTGACAGGCTTTACAATTTCCTCGCCTTCCGCGGAACGTATTTTGAATTTTCGAATCAGTAAAATGGAGATTGCTCCTATCGGCACAGCAGTCATAAAAATTCCATACATGTGAAAACTTTGGAAATAAAACATCTCCTGGATGCGGTACCAGGACATCGCTTCGCCTTTTGTCAGCGCTAAACCGAATACAATCCCCACCAGCAAGTATTTAAAATTCTTCATAGTGCAAGAATGTGCGGTAAAACAAAGTGACTGAAAATAATTCCGCCGATGAAAAAACATGCCGTTGCCACAAGTGATGGCCATTGAAGCGCTGACAAACCAAAGATTCCATGACCTGAAGTGCATCCGCGAGCATATCGCGTTCCGAATCCGACAAGAAATCCTCCAACAATCATTAACAAAAATCCCTTCAGTGTGAGAACGTTATCCCAGTTGAACAATTCTTTGGGCAACAGCCCATTCGGATTATTGAGCCCCCACGAATGAAGAAGAGAAATTGTTTCGACAGACACTGCCGGCGGATTTGGATTAGCGAAGACATAGCCGCCAATAAACCCACCAATGAGAAGCCCGGTTGCAAAAAATAAATTCCAGCTATCTTTTTTCCAGTCGTAGTGGAAGAACGGAATATTTGCAGGCACACATGCCGCACATAGCTGGCGCAAAGTCGAAGAGATGCCAAGTCGTTTGTTCCCTAACAAAAGTAAGGTAGGAACAGTGAGCCCAATTACGCTACCTGCGACATACCATGGCCAAGGTTGATACAATAAATCCATCGATTACGAAAGTTTAATTAGGTCAGTCAGGTGAAGTACGTTAAAGTATCTTTAATTTTCGCGTTCACTATCATAAAAATGAAAAATTCAAAAATAGCAATTATCGGTGGAGGCAATCTTGGTGCCGCCATTGCCGAAGGATTAATCAAAAGTAAATTCATCGATGCAAATAAAATCACCGTTACGAAACGAAATCTTGATCCGATACTTCACTTGAAATCGCTTGGCGCGAGCATTACCAGCAACAACGCCGAAGCAATCCAAAACAGTGATGTGATCATCGTTGCCTTGAAGCCTTACAACGTCCGTGAAATCCTGGAAGGGCTAAAAAATAATTTCGATCCGAAAAAACATATCATCATCAGTGTCGTCACCGGTGTCTTCCTGAAAGAACTTGCTGCTATTGTCGGTGATGTTCCAATTTTCCGCGCCATGCCGAACACTGCCATCGCGATACAGGAGTCCGTCACGTGCCTATGCCAGCAAGGCGCATCCAAAGATCAACAGCAATATGTTTCAGAATTATTTGATCAACTTGGAATTACAATTCCGATTGATGAAAAACTCATGGACGCTGCTACTGTTCTTGGAGCATGCGGCATTGCATATGCATTGCGATTCATCCGCGCAGCAACCCAAGGTGGAATTGAAATTGGCTTTGATGCAAAAACTGCCAACCTGATCGCCGCGCAAACCGTAAAAGGTGCAGCTGAATTATTGTTGAAACTGAATCGACATCCTGAAGAAGAGATCGACAAGGTGACAACACCAAAAGGTTGTACGATCGTTGGATTAAATGAAATGGAACATCAAGGTTTCAGCTCATCGTTGATCAAGGGAATATGCGCTTCATTTGATAAGATCGTGAAGTAGCAAACGATTATCCGACTCGCATATCGGCTGCTTTCAACACGTTCCATTGTTTTCCATCATGTTTGAGCAATGTAATTTTGTCAACAACAAATGCAGATTTGTGTTCCCTTGATTTGAATTCGTTCCAGGCTTCTACGAAGGCAGCTTTCTTCAAATCGCGGAACGCAATTGTCAGGTGAGGATGAAAAGGTTTGTCGCGATAATCTGCATTAAAAATATTTAACTTCCTTTTGAAGTGTTTTTTTAGTTCACGTTGAAGGGCTTCCAGTTTCTCGTTATTAACAATATTCAGAAAAATTACTCGGGGAGGGAAGCATGCAAAATTATCAACATGCACACGAAAGGGTTCAACTTCCCTTGCAAATGCTTGAAGGCTTTCCACCAATTGGGTTTCCTTTTGGGGTTTCCACTGAAAGGGCATGTGCAGCGTAATATGAGGTGGCGAACGCAAGGCGGCTTTTGAATTGTATCTCTCCTGGAAATATAACTTCAGTTGATGCGCGTCGTCATATAAAGGCGATGGCGGAACAATCGCCACAAAATATTCGCTGAATTTATCTTTGTCGCTTTTCATTTAACTCGTTGACAACATTTTCAAAATATTATTTATCCAGAAACATGTCCGGATGTTTCTCGTCCCACTGAGTCGCATCCTGATAAGCTTTTCCAAGTGAAATAAGCGCAGCCTCACCATACAATTTCCCAATGAATGAGATGCTCGTTGGTGTACCTTTATCTGTGAAGCCATTTGGCATGACCAAACAAGGATGACCTGTCAGATTGGTAGTCAACAACTGTGACCCTCCATAGCTTGGAGAAATGATCACGTCAAACTCTTTAGTCAGGTCATAATAATTCTGTATCAATTCATAACGAATGCGAGATGCGTTTATGTAATCAACGGCAGGAATCAATCGCGCGGTTCGAAATGTATTTGGCCATGCCCACTTGCGTTGATTTGTTAAAAGACTGTCGCGATCAGAACGAGTTAATTCATCGAATGCAGCAGCGGCTTCAACAGTCAGCATAAGTCTGATTGCCGACACGGGAAAATTCCCGGGCAACTCAATGACTTCCGGCTTAACGCCCAATGACCTGATGTCTTCCAATACTTTTTCGTCATTTGCTTTTGTTGTATATGTAGCGTCAAATGCAGATTTGATAAAACCGATTTTTAATTTTTTGATATCGGTCTTTGGTGAGTAATTGAACGCAGCATTTTTTGTTGCCGGGTCGGCAGGATCTTCGCCACGAATAGCATCAAACACCATTGCGCAATCCAACGCAGAGCGACAAATCGGACCAATCTTATCCATACTCCAGCTCAACGCCATGGCACCGTTCCTGCTCACAGTACCAAATGTTGGACGCAATCCCGTTGTTCCACAGCGCGTGGATGGAGAAACAATTGAACCCAATGTTTCTGTGCCAATAGCAAAAGCAACTAAGCCTGCAGCCGTTGCAGAAGCCGAGCCTGCTGACGAACCACTTGATCCCTGAGTTAAGTTCCAGGGATTCTTCGTTACGCCACCATACCAAATGTCGCCAAGAGCAAGTGCGCCCATTGTTAATTTCACAATCAAAACAGCACCTGCGGCCTCAAGCTTTTTCACGACGGTAGCGGTAGTGTTAAGAGTTTGATCTTTGTATGGAGCGGCGCCCCAGGTTGTTTTCGTTCCTTCCACTGCGAGCAAATCTTTTATGCCGTATGGAATTCCATGAAGAGGCCCGCGATATTTTCCCTTTGCAAGTTCATCATCGGCACGCTGCGCCTGTTTCAACGCATTTTCTTCCATCAGTGTAATTACGCTTTGCAGTGTATCACCGTATTGTTTCAAGCGATCGATGTAAAGCTTTGTCAATTCAACAGAGGTAATTTTTTTGTTTTTGATCAATGATGCCAGTTTATGGACTGGCAAGAAGGCCAATGCTGATTTATCAACCGGAACAGTTACATCTTTGCTTAAAGCCCAGTCAATGGATTTTTGTTTGCTGTCGATGACATATCCCAACGGCAACGGATTAAATACCAGAGACATCGGCACACTGTTCTTTAACGAATACTGATGGATGGCCGCAATTGATTTTTGATAGTCAACAAGACCGCTGTATAATGAGTCTCGTTCGGCTTGGGTATAATGGATATCGTAAAAAGGCTCGATCTCAACCGTTGGAAATTTGGATTGAGAATAAAGTTGTATTGGCAGCAAGAGGAAAACAAAGGCGTATGAGAATTTCATATCAAGATCAGGTTA
>CBQWHS010000385.1:0-4893 GCA_967728665.1 uncultured Chryseosolibacter sp.
GCCATAATTGCTGCGGGCGCAGTTATCCATTACCTGGAGGACACCGAGCACCGAGACACGAGTCATATCTCTTCCATCTCGCGAATTGACGAAGACAAATTTGTTTGGCTGGATAAGTTCACGATTAGAAACCTTGAGATTGTAAACTCCCAGCACGAAGGTGGAGTGCCATTGATTGAAATTCTCGATCATACTGTTACACCAATGGGATCGCGCCAGCTGCGCAAGTGGATGATCCTTCCCTTGAAAGACAAAGTTGCCATTGACGAACGATTAAGAATTGTAGAGACTTTTTTCAGCAATGATACATTTGCCGATAACGTTCGTGATCCGCTTAAACAAATATCAGATCTTGAGCGATTGATTTCGAAAGTTGCCGTGAACCGAATCAATCCTCGCGAAATGTTGCAGTTGAAGCGTTCGCTGAAATGTATTGCACCGATTCGTCAACTCTTGAAGGATCATATTTCTCCGGAGTTGAACAAGATGGCTGATCAGCTCCATCCTTGTGAATTTCTATTAGAGAAAATTGAAAAGGAACTTCGTGAAGACGCTTCGATTGCCAGTAACCAGGGAGGAATCATTAAAGAAGGAATCGATGCCGAACTGGATGAGTTGCAAAAAATGTCCTTTTCAGGAAAGGATTTTCTCTTGCAGATTCAGAAACGTGAAGTTGAACGGACAGGAATTTCTTCACTGAAGATTTCATACAACAAAGTTTTTGGATATTATCTCGAAGTAAGCAACGCCAATAAAGACAAAGTTCCCACCGACTGGATCCGCAAACAGACGTTGGTCAATGCGGAACGTTTCATCACGGAAGAGTTAAAAGTTTACGAGGAGAAAATTCTTACTGCTGAAGACAAACTTGTTGTCATTGAACAACGGATCTTCAATGCGCTGATTCACGCTGCCACCGAATATATTCCACAAATTCAGCAAAACGCCAGAGTTCTGGCTCAGCTGGATTGTTTGCTTTCATTTTCAAATGTGGCGCGGGCCAATCGATATCAAAAACCCGAGATTAACGATTCGCTGATTGTTGATATCAAGAGCGGAAGACATCCTGTAATAGAGAAGCAATTGCCCGTTGGCGAAAGCTATGTTCCCAACGACATTTTTCTTGACAGCGATAAACAACAAATTTTGATCATCACCGGCCCAAACATGGCTGGTAAATCTGCGTTGCTGAGACAGACTGCGTTGATTGTGTTGATGGCGCAAATGGGAAGTTTTGTTCCGGCAGAAAGTGCCAGCATCGGAATCGTTGACAAAATTTTTACCCGTGTTGGCGCTTCGGATAATTTGTCTCGTGGTGAGTCCACGTTCATGGTGGAGATGACTGAGACAGCAAGCATCCTGAATAATCTTAGTCAACGTAGTCTGATTCTGATGGATGAAATCGGAAGAGGAACATCCACATATGATGGTGTTTCCATTGCCTGGGCGATTGTTGAATTCCTTCATAATTACGGCACGAAGGATTGCAAGCCGAAAACATTATTCGCTACACATTATCACGAATTAAATCAGCTTGAAGAAGACCTCACGCGTGTGAAGAACTTTAATGTCTCCGTGAAGGAAATTGGCGACAAAATCATTTTCATGCGAAAGCTAAAAGAAGGCGGCAGTGAACATAGTTTTGGAATTCACGTTGCTCAACTTGCCGGCATGCCTAATAAAGTTGTATTCCGTGCAAACGAAATTTTACATTTTTTAGAAAAGGACAAACACAAAAACGAAAAACGAAAAATTCAGGAGGTTCCTAAACCGACACCGCAGATGAGTTTGTTCGAAGCTGATCCGCGATTCAAAGAAGTTGAAAATCTATTAAGTAACATCGACATCAATACCATGAGCCCAGTGGAAGCGTTGCTCAAATTGAATGAAGTGATTTCACTTGTGAAAAAGAAGTAAGACAATTCATTGCTAACAATCGTTAACAAGCCGACACAATCAGCCGGTTTTTACAAACCTGACAAATATCATTCGCATGCTCTGTTGAATTGTCAAAAATACACACGACCTTTGTGAAAGGTTCTTCTGTAGAAGAAGCAGATACATTCGAACTTAATTTATCTTTTCTGCTGTTATTATTGAAATGAGTCAAACTACTTTATCACCACAAGTACGAAGCAAGCCAATTCTCTCTCAGGAGATCGCATTTGCTGTTGTACACCTTCTGCCGCTGGCTGCAATCTGGACTGGCGCAACAATGTTCGACTGGATCGTTTGCGGAGCATTGTATGTCATACGAATGTTTTGGGTGACCGGTGGATATCACCGTTACTTCGCGCATAAGTCATATAAAACTTCCCGTTGGTTCCAGGCTGTGATTGCATTCATGTCTGAAACGACAGCACAAAAAGGAGTTTTATGGTGGGCTGCGCATCATCGTCATCATCATCGCCACAGTGATACACCCGCTGATCCGCATTCAATGAAAATCTACGGATTTTGGTATTCACACATTGGATGGATTGTTGGTCCGGATTTTAAAGAAACAGATTTCAAAACAATCGGCGATTACGCTAAATATCCCGAGCTTGTTTGGTTGAACAAACATTATCTTGTTCCTCCAACAATTCTTGCTCTTAGTGTAATGGCGCTTGGTGGAATTGTAAATGGCGGAAGCATTTTAACAATGTTTACAGCTGCTGGTTTTTCAACTTTGTTTATCGGATTCTTTTTGAGCACTGTGATTTTATATCATGGAACATTTTCGATCAACTCGATTATGCACAAGTTTGGAAAACCACGTTATGAAACTGGCGAGGAGTCTAAGAACAGTGTATGGCTGGCGTTGTTGACGCTTGGGGAGGGCTGGCATAACAACCACCATTACTACGAAACAGCCGCACGCCAGGGATTTTTCTGGTGGGAAATTGACATCACATATTACGGTTTGAAATTTCTTCAGTCGATTGGTTTGATCTGGGATTTGAAAGGAGTACCTGATCACATCAAATATTCAAAGAATAAAGAGCACGCTCAGCAACTTAAGAAAGAAGCGGAAGCTAAAAAGAAAGTTGTTAAAGAGGATTCTCTCGAAGAACAAGCCGCTTAAAATAATTAGAGGATTATTGCAATTGTGGTTCCAGCGCCTGGCGTCGAATCAATTTGTAATAATCCTTTGTGTAACTGCACAATTTGCCGCACGAGAGCAAGACCAATCCCTGAGCCATTTTTCTTTGTCGTAAAAAACGGAACAAAAATCTTGTCCCTTATCGATTCGTCAATTCCCGATCCGTTATCGGATACTGATAATATAACTCTGCTTTCCTGTTGATGTGTAGAAATTTTAATGAGTCCGTTGTTTACATCTATCACGGCTTCCATCGAATTCCAAACAAGATTGATAAGAACTTGCTCCATGAGTTTTTGATCAACCAACATATATACATTCTCAACATCAACCTCAATCTTGATGCCTCTTTTGCTCAGTTCAGGATTTAACAATTCTTGAATCGAAGAAATAAGATCAACAGCATTTACTTTTTTGAATTCAGGAGATGGAATGCGCGTCAATTTTCTATAAGCGTCTGCAAACATCTGCAATCCTTCACTTCTGATTTTGATCGCCTCAAGACCAGTTCGCAGTGTGTCTTGAAATTTCTCTTCCTGCTTTGTTTGCTGCACCAATTTGAATAGAGTGTCACTCAGCGATACAATCGGTGCAATGGAATTCATGATCTCGTGTGTGAGTACACGAATAAGTTTTTGCCATGCATCCAACTCTTGGGCGTTCAATTCATTCGTAATATTTTGAAGAGAAATTAATTTATATTCATGCTCATCCAGCTTGAACTCTTTGCAATTCAATGCGATATTTTCAAGTCTATTCCGAACTTCAATTTTGACTACTGACGTTTCTTCCGGTTTTAGTCTTTGAATCTCTTTCGCTAATGAAGCATTGAGCGTTGAAAGATGTTCCAATGACGATACACGAATTTTTCCGATAAGCTTCAAAAAACTATCGTTGACGAGTTGAACGTTTCCTCGCGTATCAAAACTGATGATGCCAACACTTATGTGCTGTACAAGCGTTTGGAGGAATCTATGTTGAATTTCCTTCTCTGTGCTGATCTTTTTAAAAGCGGATGTTACATTATTCAACTGACGATAAAGATTGCCAAATGTTGAATCGTCCTCCTGAAAATGAATCGCGAAGTCGCGTTGTTGAATATTCACCAGGAATAATTCAATATTTTTCGTGAAGCGATAAACGTAGTAAACGAGTTCGGTTATCAGGAGAATGGCGAATACCGCAAGATAAACGCTCCGTAAATACAATGCGTTCATCATGCAATACGAAAATAAAATCAGCGCGATTGTCAGAATAACAACCCGTAGCACTATACGCCAGTAGAATTTACGAAAGACCATACTTTTCCATTCTTCTGTACATTGCCCCACGCGAAAGGCCTAACTCATTTGCTGCATGGCTCACATTGCCTTTGTGTTTATCAAGCGCTTTGCGAATTGCCCACGCTTCAAGTTTCTCAAGATTCAGTTGATCAAAAATTAAATCTCCGGAGCTTTCGTTTCTAACAACACCGAAATCATGCAAGGTAAGATCGGATTTCTCGCTGAGAATCACGGCCCGCTCAATCGCATGTTGCAGTTCACGAATATTTCCGGGCCAGCGATATTTTTGCAGGCTTGCCATCACATCATCCGGAATTCTGCGATGTGGTTTATCATATCGTGTTCTAAACTTGTTTAGAAAATAATCTGCAAGCGCTGGTAAGTCTTCAACTCGTTCAATCAAAGATGGGACAACAACTTCCACCGTGTTGATGCGGTAATACAAATCTTCTCTGAATTTTCCTTCTTGTACAAGTTTTTTCAGATTGCTGTTTGTGGCGCAGATTACCCTGACGTTCACTTGAA
>CBQWHS010000386.1:0-4891 GCA_967728665.1 uncultured Chryseosolibacter sp.
TCGCCTGATGCCTCCCTATTATCGCTTCTAAGATGGGCTAATCTCTCTCCGGAAATGCAGGGTCGAAAAAATTCAACAGAATGTAAACTTGAAATAATAAATAGAAATGTAAAGCTCGAGCTGCACAGATCACAGACAATTTGAATTCCAACCCATAACAGGTTTTGCGAATTCTTTTTTTAACAAAAAATGACACCACACAAATGAAATTTAAGACCAATAATTCGTGCCATCGAATAACAGTTATCCTGATCATAGTTGTTTGTTCTGGTATCTACACATCTTGTAAAAAGGAAAACGCATCAACGTCAGAAAGCAGGGCTGATATTGACAGCGTGGGTTCTCCTGATTCCCTTAAACTGAAGTGGTTTCACGAAGCTAAGTTCGGACTATTCGTGCATTGGGGACTTTATACTATCCCTGCCAGCGGAGAATGGGTTCAGTTTGGTAAAAGTATTTCAGGTAAGGAATATGAAACGTATGCAGCACAATTCAATCCAGTTAAGTTTAATGCGAAAGAATGGGTGTCAATGGCCAAAGATGCTGGAATGAAGTATATCGTGATTACCACCAAGCATCATGATGGATTTTGCATGTTCGACTCCAAGCTTACCAATTATGACATTGTGGATGCCACACCCTTCGGAAAGGATCCCATGAAGGACCTTGCTGAAGAATGTAAAAAACAAGGATTGAAATTGTGTTTTTATTATTCCGTCAAAGACTGGCACCATCCGGAATATCCTTTGAAATACACTTATCATAATAAAATTAATCCTGAAGGTTTTCATGGCTTTCCGAATGCTAATGCAGACTATAAAAAATATTTTGCATACCTCCAGGGTCAGGTAAAAGAACTGCTAACAAATTACGGTGATGTTGGAATCATTTGGTGGGATTGGTATGGTTCGGCATTCGCGCCTGATGAAGTGGAGAACAGGAAAATGGCCGAAGCATTAGTCGATTCGATACACAAGTGGCAACCGGGAACGCTTATCAACAACCGGCTCGGAGGTATTGGTGCCGACTACGGAACACCTGAACAAATGATACCCGGTGGTAAGCAGAGTAATGCATTTGAAGTTTGCATGACGTTGAACGGAACTTGGGGATATAGTAAAGGCGATGCAAACTACAAGAGCACCGCTACGGTAATTTCCAATCTCGTAGACATCGCATCAAAAGGTGGCAACTATCTTCTGAATGTGGGTCCTACAGAGGAAGGCATTGTGCCGAAACAATCGAGGAAAATTTTAAAGGAGGTTGGAGATTGGTTAGCCAGAAACGGAGAGTCTATCTATGGAACAACAAGTGGTGGCCCATCCGTTGAATGGAATGAAGATATCGAGGCGATCACAGCAAAGCCTAACACTTTATACCTGCACATTTTTAAATGGCCAACGGACAACAAGATATACCTCAATGATTTTGTAAGTGAATTTGATCAGGCGTATCTACTCACAGACAAGGAAAAGAAAAAACTCAAAGTTGATAAACACGCTCAAGGATTGATGATACATCTACCGGAAAGACCCGTTGATGATATTGACAATGTAATCGTGATAAAGTACAAGGGTAAATATGTGTCATTTCACAACGGTTAAAATTAAGTTTAAGCTGTATATAATTGATATGACAAGTAATTTGAATAAGGTTCCTTTTAAATATGCGAAAGGAAAGTTATTAGTCATTCTTCTGGCCACTCTATACGTGGGAGGTTGTAAAACGAATAGTATTGCACAACCTGGCAGTTCTCAAAACGTGCTGAAAAACATTGGCGAGCCGGATAATTTTCCCGTTTTGCCTACTCCGCAACCGATGCCTGCGACTCCGAAACCTGCCCGGGTGGCCTCAGTAGAAATGGGCGATCCGAATACATTCGAGGAAGTAGAAATGGATTTTCCGATGGCCGATGGGCCTTTCAAACCTACTTGGAATTCTATCAGCGAGAATTACCCGGGATACCCTGATTGGCTTCGTGATTCGAAGTTTGGTATCTGGGTCCATTTCGGTCCGCAAGCCGCTGGAATGAGTGGCGATTGGTATGCGCGGAAAATGTATATGCAGGGTAGCACTGCCTACAACAATCACTTAAAAGAATATGGGCATCCTTCTGTTTCGGGTTATATGGAAGTGTTGAAAGACTGGAATCCAACTAAACTTAATCCGGCACAGTTTGTAAAACTATATCATGACATCGGTGCGAGATTTCTAATGATACAAGGTGTTCATCATGATAATTTTGACTTGTGGAATTCGAGATACCAGCCTTGGAATTCGGTAAACATGGGTCCTATGAGGGATATATTGAAGGAGTGGGCTACAGCTGCGAAACAATCAGATATGCGCTTCGGTGTTACTATTCATCATGAATATACCTGGTGGTGGTGGCAAACTGCATTTGGCAGCGATGGTAAAGGTGAAAAAGCGGGGAGACCCTATGATGGATCCATCAACATTGCAGATGGTAAAGGCAAGTGGTGGGAAGGATACGATCCCCGAATGCTTTATGGAATTAATATGCGCGAGTATAAGGGCATGGATGAGTTTGAGTACAACTTGCCAAAAGGCATTTTCTCTAATCATTTGCAATATGCCCATTGGTATGCAACAAACTGGGCGTTGAGAATGCTGGACGTGATCGGTAAATATGATCCTGATTTTATCTACACAGACGGAAATGGGACACAGCCTTTCTGCGGTATTAATTCTGGTACCGGTTATAAGTCGGATGCAGCACAACGTGTTATTGCCTCTTACTTTAACAGGGCAATAAAAAAACATGGCAAAGCAGACGTTTTCAGTATTACTAAATTCCATCCGGCGGGTCGTAGTGGTGTTGTGACTACTTTTGAAGGAAACTATCCTGATGAGATTAAAACTGATCAGGCGTGGATTGGTGAGAATGCAGTAGGCGACTGGTACTACGCTCCAAATTATACCTATCACGCTCCTTCTATTATTGGTTTTCTACTTGAGTGTGTATCCAGGGATGGCTCGTATGCAGTAAGTATCCCCATCATGCCAGATGGCTCACTGGAACCTGCTTGTTTAGATATGCTTCATCAGGTGGGAGAGTGGATGAAGATTAATGGTGTTGGTATCTATGGCAGTAAAGCCTGGTCTGTTCTTGGAGAAGGGAAAGGTGGAAAATTGCGCACTCTTCCACATGGATCGCTGGGAAAAAAACAAGCCGATTTTCAATTTGAACCTGAAGATTTCCGTTTTACGAAAGGGAAGGATGGAAACCTGTATGCTTTCTGTATGACTGTTCCTCCGTCCGGAACTTCATTGACCATTACCTCACTGGGCAAAAATAATTCACAAACGTTCCAACCGGTAACCTCAGTAGAGCTGCTTGGATATAAAGGTAAAATTTCGTGGAGACAAGGCATGGATGGTTTGCATATCTCCTTACCGGATACTTCTAACCTGAAGATTGCCCTTGGCTTTAAAATAGCACTGAAATAGTCTCGACATATGGAGTAAGTATGCGGAATAAGTAATGCTATGATAGGTACAATTGATGAATAATTACGCGCTGGCAGTAATTCATGCCCTGACAGTTTTTAGATATGTATGAATATTACAGCAACGAACCGTGGTCTGATTAAATTATTTTCCAATCTACCTGCCACCCTTTAACTTTATTGCATCAGACTGTGAAACTCAATTCCATTGATTGGACCAACCGCGAAATTCTGGGAAGCGATCTATAGAAGAAACATTGACAAGATGATCGGCATCTGCTACCGGTACACTGCCAACCGGCAGCTTGCCGAAGATCTGGCACATGATGCTTTTCTTAAGGCTATTGACAAATCAGGAAGTTTTAAAGGCGAGGGTGTTTTCGAAGGCTGGCTCCGAAAAGTTGTTGTCAATCATGTGCTGACCTACATCCGCGACCAAAAACGAAACCAACGCATTTACGACTGGCATCGCTATGAGAGCAATGTCGTGCATGCGGATGAAAATAGTGTGATCACCGATCCATCGGAAGATGTTGAATTTTCAGCGCAGGAGCTTTTGGATGTGGTCAATGATTTGCCGGAGCATCACAGGCTTGTATTCAATCTCTACGTGATCGATGATTTTAAACATGCGCAGATCGCAGAAGTGTTAGGGATTAGTGAAGGTACATCGAAGTCGCACCTGGCCAGAGCACGAAAAAAGATCAGACAACTTTTAGCAGAGAAGGCAGAGAGAGAGCAGCGCAGGAGAAGAGGAATTGCTCTGTTCTTGTTTCCGTACAACGCCTGGAGCATTGATGGATTGTACAACAAGCGATTCAATACCTTCAAAATCGCTCACCAAAAACCTTTGCCAGATTTTAGTAAAGCGCCGTCTGTATCGATGAGTCTGCCGTATGCAAGTGCGTCCTGGATCAACATCACTGCAGTTTCCGTCATTGGAAGTCTGATTATAGTGTCAGCTGTTTTTTACATGATTCAAGGGGAGAATAAGGTACATTCATTCAAATTTCAGTTGACGCAATCCATTCCTGAAGATAGTATCAATAAAAAGAATAGCCGCGAAGCGAAGGACAACGCGATTGTGTCTGATGAAGAAAATAATTCACGCCAAGCAGACTCCAGTGCTGCCACCCTTCGAGGGAGTAGCGTCATACAGAGTAAAACCATAAAAACTAATCGTATGAAAACTCTGGATACTTTAGGAATAGCGTTATTGGTATCGTCTGGTCTTGTATTTGACTCAGCAGCTCAACTAACGGTTAACGTAGATACTTCGACATCCGCTGAAACGCATGAAGTGCCACTGAAAAATGGTCCGGTCGACGCAACGAGAGTTGTGCGGTTTTTGGCAACCGAGGAGGTCAAAAAAAGCGAGGACCAAGAAGGAACATTCTACGCCACAAGCTTATACTGGTCTG
>CBQWHS010000387.1:0-4889 GCA_967728665.1 uncultured Chryseosolibacter sp.
CTGACTGAATCACAACGTCTGAATATTGTAGATGAATTAAGTGGCAAATATTCTGATCTCGATCTAAAAACGTCACTGATCTTTTCTAATCAAACCGAAGGATTAAACTCGGGTAACAGCGAGAGTGAAAAGGCGTTTGATGTACTCCGTCGTCAAATGTTGAGCGCAGAAAAATTTGCCACAAGACAGTTGTTGATAAATATTTCGAAACGTGCTCTCGCGATCGCAAACAAAACTAAGGACGCAAGGCAACTTGCAGAAAGTTACTTGTGGCTCGGCCAGGCCAATTTGGAAAATGGATATGAGGCTTTAGCCGCCGAGAATTTGATTCATGCCCTGACACTGTACGAGAAACTCCACGATAATAATGCAACGGCCAACGTTTATTTAAAGTTGGGAAAGCTCCACGTAAAAAGAGACCCCGATGTCGCGTATAAGTATTACCACAAAGCATCTAAACTAATTGACGGTGACACTTCCTTGTTAATTATCAGTTTAATCCAGATAGGCGAAGTCTTACAGAATCGTGAAGCAATGGAGGAGGCCCACGCACATTTCATGAGGGCGTTAGTATTGGCAGACAGAAACGAAAGTGATAATATTCCGTTGATTCTGGTCAAACTCGGAGAGCACTTCTATTTAAAGAACGAATTCGAGCGAAGTGAAAACTATTTTGACCGTGCCCACCTCGCGGCAAGACTCAGTGATAATATCGATGTGGAGATATCGTCTTTGATTGGTTTTGCCAAAATTCATTATGTCCAGGATCATGCCGATTCCATGATCTCTGAATTAAATCGAGCCCTTTCGATGATTCCCGCGAATACCTACGCAATTGAAATGGAGGTAAATCGGTTGCTCGTGGATGGGTATATGAAAATGAGTCGGCATGAAGACGCTTACAAAGCTCAATTACGATTTATCGCAAATCGCAACAGCGTTTATCACCGCAGTGAATCACTCAAGACCGCAAAAATTAAGACTTTGCATGAAATAGGTGACCACATTCAAAAAATTGGATTGCTTGAACAGCGAAATTATTTAGGTGGAATCAGTATTTCTTTCTTTCTCATTTTGCCCGGTTTACTGGTGGGAATCAAATTTTATTATTCTCATGAAAAAAATTCCTCCAATCAACAAACAATCCTTTCACTCGGACGTGTTCGCGAAAATTGTCTTGAAAAATTGGCAATGATCGAAAAATCGATACTGGAATTGCAAAAGGAGACCGATAGACGCAACAAGACCCTTACCGCCTTCAGCTTAAACCTGGTTCATCGAAGCGAATTGTTGTCGGATCTAATGACAATGATCGAAGAGATAAAACCTGGGTGTGACGACAAAGTAGCTTGGAGGCTGCATTGCCTTCACCAGCGTGCAGGAGTGTTAACGCAGCATCGTCAAATTGACTGGGACCACTTTAATAAATACTTCGTCGAACTTAATAGACATTTTTTCTCCGATTTAAACGCCTCATTTCCCGCACTCACTGAGAGTGAATTGCGATTTTGCGCCTTGCTAAGTTTAAACTTAGATACTTCTCAAATCGCCAGTGTTATGGAATTCTCTCTGCAAGGAACTAAGATGGCGCGTCATCGACTTCGAAAAAAAATGGAGGCCACTAACGCCGACATGCCTGCGTTTCTACACTCATAGATGAAAGGTTGTGAAAACACAAACGTGCTTTTTTTTACTATTAATATTGTTGGCGCCAAGTGTGCCCACGTGCAATGCGCAAATTCTTTTGGAAACTTCGAAGGAGTACGCTGAAAAGGTCTCTACACTGCAGGACTCCATACGTATCGAAGATAGCATGCGAACTGCTAAGCTTCTGGCATTTGAAGATTCCATCCAGGAAAAATATGATTGGAAGGCAAAACGTTATGAACTTGAGCGAGTCAATAATGAATCGATAGTGAATACAAAAAGCATTATCCTCGTTTCATTGACTGCTATTGGAAGCATGGGACTCATTTATTTTTTTCTGAGTAGGGGACGACTCAAAACAAGAGATAAATTATTCGAAATCAACAAGGAGATAACAGGCATTGAAGAAAAATTGAACAGCAAGAATTTGTCAGAAGCAATGATGAAACTTGATCTGCAAACCAAAGCGGTCGAGCTTACAACGCTGAATTTGAACCTCGACGAACGTGACGAACTGATTGAAAATATCAGAAGTGAATTTGCCTTGCTGAAAAAGAAGGCCGATCCTGCGCTCCACGGACGATTAACAAAATTCATGTTTAGAATTAACATCAACATTAATTCTGCAAAGCATTGGGATGTTTTTAGAATATATTTTGAAAAAATTCACGCAGGCTTTTTTCCCGCTGTACTTGCAAAATACCCTGATCTGAGTCGTGCAGACCTGCGCTTATGTGCCCTTGCACGATTGGGTTTCAGTTCGCGTGAGATTGCTGAAGTTCTTGAAATATCATGGCAAAGCGCCAAAGTTTCCAAGCACAGGCTGAGAAAAAAACTTGGGCTGCCAACGAAACAGAAGTTAACCGACTTTTTCAATGAACTTCACCCGGAAAGTGCTATAAATCCCGACCTTTCTGATCTCAAATTTTTGACAAAGAGCCTGGCTAAAAAAGGGGAAGATGAAGACGATTTTTGAAACGCGGATGTCAACGCCGCAATCAGGAATAAAGTCAAAACATTGAACTAGCTATCGTTGATTCAGATACAGACTCGTGACCTTGCTTCGAATGATCACTCTTCAAAAATTATGTTAACGACGCTGTCATAGGAGAGGCCCAGCAATTCCGTTGCATTGCCCTTGTAGATTCCAATCTCCAAAAGACCAAGGCTGTTGAATAGAATAAAGCATTCGCCTTCTTCGCCCTGGTGGTATTGAGTGTTTATCTTTCGGAACTTTTCTCCGCCAAATTGAATGGTATAGGCTTTGTCTTTTGACAAAATCTGAAATGCCTCCTTTGGGATATTGGTGATGAGATTTCCAAATCCATCCACATGAACAACCTGCCCGGTGATTTGCCTTTTTGTAGCTTTTACTTGCCGATCAATCATACGTTTGAATGATTGGAGGGGCTTGCCTAAATCAGTCAATGAAACACCGCTGGCGAGTTTAGCGGCAGCCGGTGCAAAAATGTCGCGTTCGGGAAATGTAGAAGCGATAGTGGAGGCAGTATTCAGTTGGACAAGATATTGATGTGACTTTTCACTAATGAGTCCAAAGAATCCATTATCTGAACCAACAAAGTAATGATCTTCCAATTGGATGCCGATGTGGATGTCATTCTGATTCCCAGTTGCATTTACGCCGATCAGGTGGACAGTTCCCTTTGGAAATTCGCGAAAAACCGATCGGAGGAGAAATGCAGCATGCCCGATATCGCAGGAGTTGATTGAATGACTGATATCAACCAATGTAATTCCTGGGTTTGTGCTTAATATTTTCGCTTTTATCGAGGCAACGTAGTGATCACTTCCGCCAGAATCTGTTAAAAGCGTTATGATAGGCATTGCCGGTTATCGTGGTTTTAAAGGTTTCCAAAATTAAGCACCGGTTGGTGTGCTTTTTATTTCCTTATTTTTGTTGTGTTAAAAGTAAGATTTTTAACAGCATTTAAACAGCTTATTATCATTGATAGAAAAAGTAGTAAAACTAGACAACATCTCCCTGATTGATTTTCTCGGAGTGGAAAACAAAAATATTGATTCCCTTGCGGCCGCATTCCCCAAAAGCCGGATTGTGTCGCGAGGTAATCAGATTGTTTTAAAAGGTTCGACGGATGAAATTGTTCAAATCGATGACATCCTGAATTCGCTCATTGATCACTATCATAAATATGGCCGTGTGACTGAGGAGAACGTTCAAAATTACATTTCGAAGGAGGCTGAGATGATGCTTCCCGAGTCTGATGGAGCATCAGCTGATGATATTATTTTGTATGGTACGCGCGGTGCTACTATTAAGGCGAAGACGGTTAACCAGCAAAAGCTTGTCGATCAAGTAAAAGACTATGACCTGGTATTTGCGCTAGGTCCTGCAGGAACCGGAAAAACATTTATCTCGGTTGCCATGGCAGTTCGGGCACTAAAAAATAAGCAGGTCAAAAAGATAATTATAACGCGCCCTGCTGTTGAAGCCGGCGAAAATCTTGGATTTCTTCCGGGTGATTTGAAAGAAAAGATCGATCCATACTTGCGTCCAATTTATGATGCATTGAATGATATGATTCCCTATGAAAAGCTTCAGTATTATATGGAAAGGGAAATCATTGAGATCGCACCACTTGCCTATATGCGCGGACGAACTCTTAACAACGCCTTTATCCTGCTTGATGAGGCACAGAATACTACGCCAATGCAGATGAAGATGTTTCTTACCCGCATGGGACCGGAATCAAAAATGATTGTTACGGGAGATACGTCCCAAATTGATCTACCGAGAAATCAAAGATCAGGTTTAAAAGAAGCATTGCGTATTTTAAATGAAGTAAAGGGGATAGGTTTCGTTGAGCTTTCTGAAAAAGATGTAGTGAGACACAAACTGGTCCGTGACATTATCGAAGCTTATCATCGCGAAACTAATCCAGAGGAGCCACCCAAGCCTTAGAAATTGCTAACTTCCACCCGTGATAAAATGGGTGCCTTACGCGTTCGTCAGAATTATTCTATTCTTCATTGGTGGAATTGTTTTTGGTATTTATTTCCCGGAGGCAATTCCGCGCGTTTTTTCGATTGCCCTGTGCGCGCTTCTTGGACTTTTTTACATCGGCTTTTATTTTTTATCTCGAATTCTTAAAACCAAAATTTTTAATCCCGGTTTCCTTGGATTGGTGGTCGTGTTCGTGACTGGATATGCTCATCTTCAATATCAAACGGACTCTAAACTTGAAAATCATTTATTGACGGAG
>CBQWHS010000388.1:0-4888 GCA_967728665.1 uncultured Chryseosolibacter sp.
TTTGAGTTTTTAGCAATTCGATTTTTGCCTGTTGCACACGATACGTTTGCTGAAGGCCCGTGAAAATCGGAACATTCAACGACACCCCTACAAATGATACCGGATACCACTTGTCTGCAACACCGGGCGTAGAATTGACAGTCTTAAATATTCCACTCAAATCCGCAGACTGAGTAGACCATCCATAATTGGCATTAGCCGACAATGTGGGCAACGATCCTGCATATTTATTCTTTAAGTTCAACTCTTGCATGCGTTTATTTGCCAACAATAACTGATAGTCAGTCCTTTTGTCATAATCCCATTCCGTAGAATAATTATTTAAAACGTTTTCATCAACTTGGAGGGACCCGATATCGCCAACCACGGTGATATCTTTTTCAAGGGGATAGTTCATTTGAAATTTCAATATCTGAATAGCCAGCTCCTGAAGATTTCCAAATTTGCTTTTTTCAGCTTTGAGATTGTTAAGTGTAACACGGATACGATCAACGTCTATTGATTCCGCAAATCCATTCTGGTTCAATGCTTCAGTTGTCTTCAACAAAGATTCCACTCTCGATATGTTGTTGTCAAAAAGTTGAATTCTGTCCTTATTGATTAAGACACCATAAAACGCTTTTGTCACTTGCTGAATCGTTGTCTCTTTAGTTTGATTAAAACTTTTTTCTGACAAACTCTTGTAAGCTTTAGCAGCCTGCAATCCGACTAGGTATGAACCGTTAAAAAGAATCTGGTTGACACCGAGATTAGCGCTACCATTATTCGGCAACTGAAATAAGTTTGGAATTGCAAACACGGCATTACCTGGTAGCTCAGGGTAGAAATCACTATAAGGAACGGTATTATCGTTTTCATCCTTCGGCGCAGCAAATCCATACACCCTTTCCTTCGTCATAAACATCCGTGGAAGATCTTTGTAATGTTGCACGGAAGCAGAACCTGATATCTGTGGCAATCCGATTCCCCGTGTCTCTTTCACCTTGGCATCCGCGATCTTTTGGTCCAATCCAGCGTTCTGAATGTCAACGGAATTATCCAATGCATATTGAACACACTGTTCAAGAGTAAAACTCTGCGCGCTTGTTTGGTCCTGCGCTGTCGCCAGCAAAGAACCAACTAATAAGCTTAAGCTGATAATGTAAATTCGTTTCATGCTATTCTATTGTTGAAGGTTGGTGGTTTGATTCTTCTTTATATTTCAGATATAACTTTCTTCCTTTGTCAGTTACGATTCCAAAAACAAAATGATCGAAAAGTTGAAGATGAACTTCAGCTAACCGAAAATTTTCTCTTGGAAAAATCTGTTCGTTAAACGCGAGTTGCAACAACTCTATACGAACTGCAGCGATTACAGCTGGATCAATTTCCTCACGAAAATATCCTTCTTCTATTCCCTGCTTAATGTTCGCTACAATGGACTTGAAAATATGCTTGTTCTTATGGTTGATCCATTCGGCCCAAGCCTTGGGATGATACTTCTGTAAATCGAATAAAAGTGAAGGGTTCAAATCCTTCATGTTTCGTCTCAGGTAAACAGAAACTTTAGCCAATTCATCAATAGCGTTCTTGGCTGCCTGTTTAATTCCTTCAAACTCAACCGCATTCCGATCAAGGTGAGCTTTGCATGTCATGGTGACAATGTCTTCCTTGTCTGCAAAATGTTGATACAATGTCTTCTTTGAGACTGAAAGATGCCGGGCAATATCGTCCATTGAAATGCTACGCACGCCGTACTTGCTGAACAGGTCTTCTGCTCCTTTAAGTATTTTATGTTTGATGTCTATCTCTTCCATTGGGCTGCAAAACTATGGAAACTTTAAACATTACAAAAGTTTCCATGGTTTCCTTTAACGCGTTATTTGGGCCCAGGTTCAGCTTTTTTAGAAGATTTAAAAGGATTTAATTCGAAATGTGCCTTCAAACGTTTGAAGTGCCGGAATTCACGTCCGAAGCAGTGGACGTTTTTTCATCCTTATAACACATCCATTTTTCTCTCATGCGGGCCTTAAAACGCTCCCGGTCTTCCGGTGACATGTGCGATAATTTATCGTAATACTTATGTTTCCACTGCATTCCACCTCCGCCCCACGAGCGGCCACCGAAACTTCCAAGTAGAATTTTACTTAAAAGAAGAAGAGCAAGGGCACGCCAGAAGTCAATGATAGGTCCGCCAAAAACAGGAGGTACCACGTAATTCCACAAGAACATGGTCACCCATCCGAACAGCAATACAAAGAGTATGCTTACCACTGTCCATTTTACTATGATGAAAGCCTTGTTCATAATTTTAGTTTAATGTTATAATTCGTTATACAGTTTTTGCAACTTCTTTCTCAGCGAAAGGATTGCATATCTTTTTCGCGATAGCAACGTGTTTATCGAAACACCACTCGCCTCAGATATTTCGCGAAATCCTTTCTCTTCCATTTCGTTGAGAATAAAGATCTCACGTTGTTCCGCCGGCAATTCATCCAGTGCTTCCATGATGGTATCCCAGATCATCTCGCGGAAGTACTTATCTTCAGGGGTGTTGCCAAGGTCTGGCAGAATTTCCTGCAACGTAATCGGCGATTCATCATCACTCCCAGTCTGCAGCAATAAATCTGTGCGCTGCGGTCTGCTGGCATCGCGTCTATAGCGATCAATGATTTTATTTCTCGCTACCGAAAAAAGCCATGATGTAACTCTATCGAGCGATTCGATGGTGTCAAAACCAGCCACGAACTGATAGAACACATCCTGTAGAATGTCCTCAGCTTCCTCAGTACTCGACACTCGGTTCCGAATAAAACTCAGCAACCGATCCTTTTCCTTTAGGAATGTTTGTTCTTTAATTTGCATGGCTAGGTCCATAACCCGCTCAATTTGACTTTAGAGACGGGGCATGGGTTTGTTTTATTTTACTAAACCAGAAATATTATTGTAAAGTTGGTGAGTCTATGGCAATTTTCACCTATGATCGGAAATAAGTTCATTGCCCATAGTGGAAATTTGCTCCATTATGCCGTTGCAGGGAATGGCGAAAATCATCTGATCATTTTTCATGGATTCGGACAGGACATGGGAATCTTCAATTTTCTCACTCAATCTCTCGGACGTCACTATACCTTCTATGTTTTCGATCTATACTTCCATGGCAGAAGCGTGTGGAATAAAGGTGAACAGCCCCTTGAGAAAAAAGAGTGGTGCGAAACAATGCGAGTGTTTTTAGCAGATAATAATATTTCAAATTTCCAGCTTGGTGGATTTAGCCTCGGAGGAAAATTTGCCCTTGCAACACTCGAATGCTTTTCTAATCAGATTGAAAAAATATTCCTGATCGCTCCTGATGGCATTCAAACCAGTTTTTGGTACAGCATGGCTACCTATCCAATTGTCCTTCGGAGATTCTTTAAAAGCATGATCTTCCATCCTGAACGATTCTTAACAATCGCGAAAGCATTAAATAAATCAAACATGCTTGATAATGGTTTGATCCGTTTTGCAGAATATCAAATGAACTCAGAGGAAAAACGTTTTAGAGTGTATCATTCATGGGTGGTATTCCGCCATTTGACATTCAATCTTCACTCGCTCGCAAAACAAATCAACGACCATCAAATCAAAGTCACATTAATTGTTGGCAAGTATGATAATGTCATCAAGCCTTCAAAGCTCACATACTTCGCCTCATTACTGAAGAACGTAAGATTCGAAATCCTGGAGAGCGGTCACACCGGGCTGATCAATCAAAGCATTTCGTTTTTTATCGAAGAATAAAGTCAGTGAAATTATTTTGATCAATTCCTTGGACTGATGCGTCCGGATAGGCTGTGGTAAACGCCGCAGGAAATTTTATTTTTCCTCTGGCATTCCACTTGAATTCAAACGCATTCATTTTTCCTCCACCTTCTTCTACATAGTCAATCTCTTGTTGTGCATGTGTTCGCCAAAACCAGCGATTGACAGAAATATCAGCATATGCGTTAGCTTTAATTCGTTCTACAATAAGAAAGTTTTCCCAAAGCGCACCAACATCCTGACGTAAAGCCAGCGGATTGAAATTCTTGATAATCGCATTGCGGATCCCGACATCCCAAAAATAAATTTTCCGTGACCGTTTTAATTCGCTTCTCATATTTCTACTGAGCGTTCCCAGTCTAAAAATCACGAATGCTTTTTCAAGCAATGTCACATACCGTTCAATTGTTTCATTGTCTGCGCCAGTGAGTTGACCGAGTTCACGGAACGAAACTTCATTTCCCAATTGCAGCGCAAGAGCCTGCAACAGATTCTCAAGCAATGCTGGTTTTTTTATTTGTTGCCAATCAAATAAATCCTTGTACAAATAGCTTGATGCTATTAAAGACAAATGCTCCCGTTCTTCTCCCGGCTTTGCCACAATCTCCGGATAATATCCATAGATAAGGCGATGGTCAATCAAACGCTTCTCATCGAGCAAACTCGTATTGGCAACCATCTCGCCAAATGATAATGGATAAAGGAAAAATTCATATTTACGACCAGTCAATGGCTCGTTGATACGATTTGATAATTCAAACGCTGATGAACCAGTCGCAATAACCTGTATACCTTTGATGTTGTCGGCTATTATTTTCAGTGTTATGCCAATGTTCTCAACCCGTTGTGCTTCATCAATAATTACAACCTTTTTATTCCCAATCAAGTTTTTCAAAGTCGCGGTCGTAGGCTTACTGAGAATTTGTCTCATATCCCATTCGTCACCATTTAGCCACAGCACATCATCTCCATACCCTTTTACGAGTTCCGGAAGTAGCGTGCTTTTTCCAACCTGACGTGCACCAAGTAGTTGTATAATCTTCCCTTTAAAAAAATAAGATTGAAGGAGAGTGATCAGTTTTCTATTTAACATAAACCGCTATTC
>CBQWHS010000389.1:0-4887 GCA_967728665.1 uncultured Chryseosolibacter sp.
ATTAACACAGAGTCTTAAATACATCTTAGTATCGATCGTGTGTGCAGAGTTTCTTCTTTACCAGTACTCGTTCTCGAATTAGAGGACACAGAAAGTGCTCGCTCCGCGAGATCCAAAAGTGAAGTTCACGACGGTGATCCAATATTCCATCCCGATAACGCCGAAGGCGTGACATATTGCTAGCACCAAGGGTGCGAACGATTAATGAATAGATTTCGTTACCAGAAAGAACAAAATTGCGACCATTGACAACCTACTCGTTCGATAATACCAAAAACGCCTTTTTTACCACACTCAAGAAACGTGTGGGAAATTATTTTAGTGAAAATAATATCCATCAGTCAGGCAATTACAGAATCCTGATCAAGAGCGTTATCTTAGTCGGACTTGCAGCGGCGCTATATTGTATTCTTGTGTTTTTTACGCCTTCAGCATGGTTTGCCCTATTATTATGTGTCGTGCTGGGTTTTAATCTCGCATTGATCGGATTCAATGTTATGCATGATGGAGGGCACCAAAGCTTTTCCAGGCACGACATGGTTAATAAAGTTGCCGCCCATTTTCTTAATGTGCTCGGAGGAACCGCGCACTACTGGCAAATTAAGCACAACATTAATCATCATACCTATACAAACATTGAGGGCCTTGATTCGGATATCGACGTTAAGCCCTTTATGCGCTTGCACGCTGATCAACCCTTAAAGTGTTATCATCGTTTTCAGCACATCTATTGCATCGTCTTATACGGAATTTCATATGTTGTCTGGGTATTCTACGAAGACTTTCAAAAATATTTTAGCGGGCGAATTAATTCCAACTCACCGAAAAAGAAGCTTGCCCCGAGCCAACATTTTATCTTTTGGTTGACGAAGCTTACCTATATTTTTTTCTACATCATTTTACCCATCGCTTTAGTTGGATGGTTGTCCTGGATGGTCGGCTTTTTGATCATAACTTTTGTATGTGGACTCGTGATAAGCATTGTGTTTCAGTTGGCGCATGTCGTGGAGGGAACTCATTTTCACAGCGTGACAAATGATTCAAAAAGTGATTGGGCGATGCACCAGATCCAATCCACAGCAAATTTTGACACCAGAAGTCGATTACTTCATTGGCTCCTGGGAGGGTTGAATTTTCAAATTGAACACCACTTATTTCCACGTGTGAGCCATATTCACTATCCGGCAATTTCAAAATATACGAAGGAGATCTGCCAGGAGCACGGCGTTACTTATAACGAATACAAGTCCATGTTTGGCGCCATCAAATCGCACCTTAAACATTTATATCTGTTAGGCCGACCAGTGGTGCTATAGAATGTTGAGCGCTTACTTTTCGAATGAATAAACGGCAAAATTCATCTGTCGTTATCAGACACTAAATAGTCAAGTCCCCAATTTCGCGCCACGCTATCAATTCCGATTTCGTCAAGGTTAATAGTCTTATTTCCCTCAGGACTTGACGTTGTCAATATCCCTTCCCTTTTGGAATGGGTATTATTAAAAATAACCGATTTAATGTAGAGTTCATAATGCCTGCTTTCATCAATTCTTTTCCTAAACAAATCTTTTTCTTCAACTTTATTTAATGGTTCGATCGGAGTCACATTCTTTGAATAATGCACAGCGCTGTCGTTCGGCTGCGAATCTGCATCCGCTTCCCAATGATTTGCTATAAATGAATCAAAGGCGTACACTTCTGACATATTATTTTCAATAATGGGAACATGAATTTTGATCCTGTTTACATTATTGGTTCTACCGTTGTTATGTCTGATGCGATTTGATCTGTAAAAAATAAAATAAACAGAAATAGCCAAAACCGAAGCTGTCAATAGAATCCAGACCTTTACTGTCATAAGTGTTACCAATGTTTACAAAACTCCGATTCAATATTTCGAAGCGGTTTAATCTAGGACGACGCAGACCGCATTTTGTTACTCGAAATTGCATTTTGTAGACGAAGTTTTTTGAAACGGGAAAGTCTCTGTTAGAACTAGACCGAATCCACTTACTCGTAAGAATGCTTTGCAAACTTCAGAACACTGCAAGTTTTTTATTCTTGATCAGGATTTAAGGTGCGTCCCCGTTCTTATGTCGACATCAGAACCGGGCGACCAGGTGTAATCGGTAAACAGGAATGCACAGTTTTTGGCAATTAGGAGTGCACAACTTTCGGCAACCAAAGTGCACAGAAAATGGCAACCAAAGTGCTCAACTTTAGTTGGCAAAGGAATGATATAATTTTAGGATTCAAAAATTGGTTTACGATTTTTTAGTCGATAGCTTTTTCCGGTGAGGTTAATAATCTCGCAGTGATATAATAATCGATCCAGTAAAGCAGTAGCCAATACCTCGTCATCGAGTAGTTTAGCCCAGTCGGCCGGCATCTTATTGGTGGTAATAATGAAGGAAGTATTTTCATACAGCTGGTTGATAAAATTAAATAAACTGACAGCCTGAGTTTTTTCTACAGGAAACAACATGATATCATCGATAACAATGAGATTAGCTTTTTCCAATCGTTTATATTCGCTCATTGCCGATCGCGTAACGTCTTTAAGCTTAAGCATGTTGAGTAATTCGTCTATTGTCCTGAAGTAAGCCTTGTAGCCTTTTGCTATAGCCTCTGCGCAGAGTCCTGCAGCCAGGAATGATTTGCCGGTTCCCGACGGACCCATCAGCATGATGTTAAAAATTTGATCAATCCAGTTGAGTTCACGGAGTTGATTTAGGCGCGTCTTAGCCAGTCCGTTTTCCACGGTATGGTCATAGGTAGTCAAGTCATGGCTACGCGGAAGCTTCGCTGTTTTAAGGCTTTTACGGAGTTCATTATGATGGCGGCGATCGGCCTCTGTCTTTAGCAGGTTTAAGGTAAACTCCAGGAAGCCCATTCCATCCGTTTCGGCACTGGCAATGATATTGTCCAGGTTAACACTCATACCAGTAATTCTGAACTGCTGGCAATACTGATTGATCTGTTGTTTCTTTTCCATATGATTTGTTTAGCGTTTAGTTTTCAGAAGATTCGATAATCAAGATTGTGCTCTTTAGCAGCGCCAGGAAAGGCATGGTTCCTTTAAAGTCGCTCACGCAGTGGCTTGCAGCATCCCGATAAAAATCAAAAAGCAGACTCTTTCATCCGGACGTTTAAAGTATTTGCCGTAGCTTTTTGATTTTTATCAGGACGTCACTTTACCTTACTGTTTAAGCAGTTTCTGGTAATCTTCGATGGAGCTTTTTTCGGGTGCTGTGTGTGCTTTGCTTTTTATTCCGGACAAGGGGTTGAGCAATACTATTTTTTGCTGATCAGTCGGCTTGGATTGCTTAAGCTCTTGATCGATAATGGCTTTGAAGTCCACAGCACTACGGATGTTATTCTGATGACAGAAGATCATTGCCTTGTTTGCAGTTACAGCATCCGTTGTGTCAAGGACTTGCCCAATGAGCAGCAATTGGTCTCTACTGTAGCGGGGTTTAGCCGTACGGATGGAGTCTAACCAATCCTTAGCGGCTACCAGATTATCAAAACGGTTACACAGCTGCAGGATCAATGTATCGATAGCCACTGACTTGTCGCGCTTGTGATCGGTGTTGATAACCTTAACACCTTTTCCCATCGGCACCTGGTGCGTGCATATCGGATGGTTTCCGGATGGATCAAAGATCTGTAAAGCATCCTGTTCTGTACGAACAGCCACCATACATCCACGTCCTGTATAGGTCCCCCAGGGAAGCGAATACAGATTTCCCTTCCACGATATGGTGTTATCCTTTCGCACCGTATAGGTCAGCGGAACGGCTTTTACAGCATGGGGTATGTGTGGTTTTAAGAAACTTATTTCCAGATGCCATTCGGTAATGGGTTCCTTTTGAGTAAAGGCGTGTGGCAATGCATTGGCCGTGCGTCCCATCCATCCCAGCACTTCGTCATTGAGGGTTTCAATGTTGTAGTAGGTGCGATTATAAAGAAAATTTACCTTCACATACTTGACTACGTTCTCCACTTTTCCTTTACTCTCCGGATCACTTCTACGACAGAAGTGCAGCTTAAAGGATTTTTCACGCATATAACCTCGAAAGACATCCGTGAGAATGAGATCACCCTTGTTCTCACTGACCAGCAGAACCTTATCCTGATCATAAACAATCTCATCGGGGACTCCACGAAAGTATTCAAAGGCCAACTCATGAGCCTGCACAGCTAGTTCGCTGGTAAAATAACGATTGGTGAACCAGATGAACTTATAGCGTGAACGGGCCAGCATCATGACAAAGAAAAACACCTTCACGTTACTATGGGAGGAACTGCGCATGGTATATTCTCCGAAATCGACTTGCGCCTGCTTACCATACGGAAGTTCTTCAACTACTTCATAGTGACGTAGGGTTGAAACGACTGGCAAATTGTACTTATCCCGTACCCAATGAACAAAATTAAATACAGTCTTAGGATTTACTTTCGGAAAACTCGTATGATGTTCCTTAAGCCAATCGTGCATCTGGGCAGCGGACGTATCCCGGTGTAGTTGCAGACGTTCCCTGACAAAGTTCTCGTAGGGAAGGAGTTCCTTCTTTCGATCGGACTGGCTGATCAGGAAGCTTTCATATTCCTGTTCAGACATGGCAAGATATTTCTTTACAGTGCGCCTGTTAAGTCCTAATAACTTGCTAATCCTGAACACGGAATAACCATCCCGATATAGTTTGTGTGCATCGTAATACATGATGAATTTGGCTGAGTGAACATTCATTTTCGCTGGTTTTTAAACCCGCGAAGGTCGCTTTTAAGTTGTGCACTCTGGTTGCCAAATTCTGTGCATTCTGGTTGCCAAAAACTGTGTATTCTTATTTACCGAAAACTGTGCAGTACTAATTGCCAGTTACA
>CBQWHS010000390.1:0-4863 GCA_967728665.1 uncultured Chryseosolibacter sp.
TTAGCTCTTGATGATCTATCAATATGTTTTCTACAGACAGGCAATCCCTCCGGGATTGGGATGAGTGACGCTCTAAATTGAAGCGCTATTTCAATTCTCCTCTTTTATAAAATGCTACAAAAGGAATTTCCGACCGTGATCCCAGAGGGATCAAATATTGGTAGCACTATGCGATGGAAGCACCAGCGAGCCACAGATAAAATGAATCAGGCGAAACACGTTTATGGCTCGCAATGCACCGTTCGATTTCAATGCGTGTATAATTCATTCACGCAATATTATTTCACGCTGATCACGACCGCGTCATTCGAGCCATGAAAATGCATCGCACGGCTTGCGATCGTAGTTGGCTCTTGGATTTCTAATTGCTCTACTTCTATAGACAGGCAATCCCTCCGGGATTGGGAACGGGTGATGATTTGTAATTGATCTCAAAATAAATATCCGAATGGAGGATCCCAGAGGGATCGAATATTGGTAGCACTTGCTCAAGAAGGGAATCAGCATCCTGTAGGGATGCAATATCAATGCGACTTCAATATTCAACAACAACATGTGTTCATTTTTTCGTTCGTGATAATTTCTGTACGACTCAAAATTCGAATCTGAATCGCGATGTTAATGAACCAAAATATTTCTTGCCAGAGATGCAGCGAGCCACGCAGCCTTTGTGTTGCTATCCAAATAATTCGCACCTAATTTTTTAAAAAGCATTATGGAATCCTTCTGTTACCTGCATCCTTAAGGCAGTAATTTAAAATCAACATCCATATGAAGACATTAAAGCTTTCACTCGCATTGCTAGTGATGATCAGTATTGTATTTTTTTCTTTTAGGAGAATGGAATCACCGATATCAAAAAAGAAAACAGGTTTCGTTCCACCAAAAGGCTGCGTATTTCGAACGCTGATGGGAGAAGAATCGTCCGATTCAAGTTTCATCTACAACACTCCTGAAAAAGTTGTTCATGCCATCAATGGCGGCCTGTCATGGATTTCGAAAGCACAAAACAACAATGGTGGTTGGGGCTCTGGCAGTCACGTGCGCCAGGATCTTACAGATCCGCATGCCGTTACCGCCGACCCGGCAACGACCGCTATGGTCGCCATGGCATTATTAAGAAGTGGAAGCACCTTGAGTTCTGGAATATATTCCTCTCAGTTGAAGAAAGCTTTAAATTATCTCATGAATGCTACAGAAAAGTCTACCGAAAATGCAAACAACATCACAGACATTACCGGAACACAAATTCAAACAAAGCTCGGTGCCAACATCGATGTGATTTTAACAGCACAATTTTATTCCAACAATCTTGAATTTGCAAAAGATGATGTGTCGTTGAAGAACAGAATTCAACGTAATCTAAATGCCTGTGTTGCAAAAATTCAGCGTTCGCAGGATTCAAATGGAAGCATCGCAGGTTCGGGCTGGGCTGGTGTTTTACAATCTTCTTTTGCTACTAATGCATTGGAGGCAGCACAAGCTCAAGGCGCCGATGTGGATGATAAAATACTTACCAAAGCACGCGAGTTTCAGAAAAACAATTACGACTCAAAAACTGGCGATGTCAACACTACTCTTGGCGCAGGTGTTGTGCTGTATTCGGTAACAGGCTCCGCGCGCGCCAGTGCAAAAGAAGCAAGAAAAGTGAAGGAAGAAGTTGCCGAAGCAAAACGTGCAGGCAAGCTGGCTCAGAACGCCCCTGCCACTGCGGAAAATCTTGAGAAGATTGGCTACGCAAAAGATGAGGCAATGAAATACTCCACCGCGTACGAAGTTTATGAATCAGCAAAAGTAAAGGCACAACGCAACGACGTTATGGACGGATTTGGAAACAATGGTGGTGAAGAATTCTTAAGCTACCTCCAGACTGGGGAAAGCATGATCATTGGAAAAGATAATTCATGGAAGCAATGGTATGATAACATGAGTGGAAGAATTTTAAATATTCAAAATAATGATGGAAGCTGGAGCGGGCATCATTGTATCACCAGTCCGGTTTTTTGCACGGCAACGTGTCTGTTGATTCTGTCGGTGAACAATGATGTTGACAGGCTCGTGGCACAGGGAGCGAAGTGATGGAAGTTAGTCGGCAGCGGATAACTGCCGACTAACTATTTAAAAGAAAATTATTGGACCGAGAACTTGTCCATTTTTTATTTTATAAATACAATGTCACTGATTTTAGAAACACCACTCTCATTAAACGCTTCGATTGCGAAATAATAACTTACACCTTTCGACAGCGCACGAATTTCTTTCACGCTGGGTTCGTCATTCCATATTTGATAAGCTTGATACAACTTGTCTTTGCCAATGCCCCACAAAATATTATAGCCAACGGCACCGGGAACTTTCTGCCACTTCACAAGCGCATTTCTTTGATCATCCTCACGGCTCACGTCAAAACTTTTTGGTGTCATCGGTAATTTCCCTTGCGCGCTTCCGAATACACGGATATCACTAATCGCAAGGTATGGCACCGGAACATAAACGTGCTCATACTTTATGTAACGCGCCTTCACCGATTGTGGCAATTCGAGATAGGCGTTTGGACGGTCTTTCTTTTCATTCGTCAAGTCGACAATTTTATCCCATTGTTTTCCATCCAGCGAGGAATACATCCTGAATTGTGTATAAATTTTTGGATCGAACCCATCAAAGATGTCTGATTTGTAATCGGTAAAATTTACCTGCAAGGCACGCACCTCGCAAGTTCTTTCTAAATCAACAACCACCCACTCCCCTTCTTTATTTTTGTTCGCTACCCAAAATGTCCTTGGATTTTCATCTGTAATTCTTCCGACGTTGAATGTATCCAACACTGAAGAAGCGGTGGCTGCTTTCTTATAAGACAACAACATCCATCCGGTAAAGAGCTCATCCTTATTTTCCCATTTCTTCGTTGGCAGGTAATGGGGCAGATCGCCAAACCTTGTGTTTGCAAACATGTCGCCATCGCTGTTAAATCCAGCGGGAAACATGGCGATACGTCTTTCGAAATTCCAGTTCACAGCAATCCACGGTGTTCCTGTATTCCAATAATTCCCGTAGTTATCCTGAAACGTATTCCCATGACCAGCACCATTAACAAAACCTCCGGGCTTGTAAGAGATTGGATTGTATGGCGCATACATAAATGGTCCAAGAGGATGATCACCAACATAAGTGCCATTCGCATAGACATTATATTCCGTACCTGGCGCACCATATTGCAGATAATATTTTTTGTTGTGCTTCGTCATCCATGCGCCCTCGGTGAACGGTTTGATGTTTGAAGTATGATCTGGACCAAATCTTTCCCAACCATGCTCTTCGGGTTTCAAATAAATAAGTCCTTTGTAGTCGCCCTTGTAGCGAAGCTTTTTGGTTTTATCCAACTCGCTACCGTACAACGGATAAACATTTGATGATCCCCAATACATATACCATTTGTCGAGTTCATCATCGTAAAACAACGCAGGGTCCCATGGGCCAACTTCCTTCGGCAATTGAGGCAACCATCGGTTGTAAAAATGAAGCTTTCCATTTTCAGGCGTGGTCGTGAAAAAGATCGGGCGCCTGTCAAACGTAGATTGAAATAAGTATAACGTGTCTTTCACCGACATAGCAGCCGGTGCACACATATCTTCCATCGGCCATTTATCCGGAATAACATAATCCCAGTTTACAAGATCTATTGAATGCCACCACCCACCTGAAATTGTGGCGAACAAAAAGTATTCACCTCTATGATTGACAATAACGGGGTCGGCAGCAGAGCGGTAAGAAATATTTTCATTCAGCTGCTCGAAATTATACCGATAGTTAATGTCCATCGGATTGCAGTAAGTTCGCTGATCAGAACGCTGTCCGAAGGCGATGATCGGGAGGAAGAGTAAGGTTAAAAGAAATTTCATAACGCTAAGCCGAAAACTTATAACATAAAGTTAATCGATTTGCATTTGAAATGACTCATGACAGCGCCAACAGGCCATTACTATAATAGCCTGCCTAATCCTATGGTTGCCGGATTAGGAGCGCCATAAATCATTTAATGATTTCATTAATGATTTCTATTTTCCCTCAGTGAAAAACTTTACGCTGCTGTTGCAAAGGGTTGATTTACCTCTGGTTGGGAGTTGTTATCAATGCTCAACTTTGTAATGGATTGCAATCTCACCATTAGAAAACTGTTTCGTGCTTAGCAATTTGAATTTTTTTGGAGTTTCTGCACGTGTAAAAAATGAAATACCTTTTCCAAAAAGAGCAGGATAGTTAATTATCCAATACTCATCTATTAGATTAAGTTTATTTAATATTTCAAAAATAGTTGGGCTGCCAAACATTAAAATATTCTTCCCATTTCGGTTCTTAATTTCAAGAAGATTATCTGCGATATTTTCAGATATGATTGTGGTTTTACTCAAGTCACTTTTGGATAATGATTTGGACAAAACTATTTTTTCAGCATCGTTATACCAATTTGAATATTTTATTTCGCTCTTGGAGGCACTTGCATTATCGCGTGCCGTTGGCCAGTAACGTTCCAACATTTCGTAGGAGATTCTACCGACTAACGCTGCGTCAGCTTCGTCTGTCAAATCGTTAACAAAATCTAAATTTTCAGGACTGGCATTAAATCCATCAAACTCTCCATTTACTCCACCAACAAACCCATCGATGGAAGTATGCACAATCAAAATTACTTTTCTCATATTTCTTTATACTCGCTATTTATTGAATTTGTGTTAGGTTCATTTTTCTTAACAGGATGGATTCTTTCTCTGCAGTGACAGACCCAAGTTGTCAAGCTAAAAATTGCCGTGATGTTCAAAGCTGAAAAGAAATCAGTTAATCGGAGTAGTGCAAATACGACATTCC
>CBQWHS010000391.1:0-4863 GCA_967728665.1 uncultured Chryseosolibacter sp.
ATTGATAGTCTTCATACACGGTGGTGGCTGGTTAGTGAATGATAAGTACGCTGACATGGGTTATATGAAAAAGACCGTTGCTGAAATAGTAGGCAGTGGTTTTGCCCTCGCCTCTATCGACTATCGATTTGCTACTCAAGCAGTTTTTCCCGCGCAGATGCAAGACTGTAATCGCGCAATTTCTTTTTTATATGACAATGCGGATAAATATGGATTTGACAAAAATCGTTTTGCAGTTATGGGCTTCTCTGCGGGCGGACATTTAGCTTCGCTGGTGGGTTTATCCAAGAACAATGATATCAAAACGTTTTTCATGCCCAATACAAATAGGTCATTTGGCTTCAAGGCGGTTGTAGATTTTTATGGCCCCGCCGAATTGATATTGTTCCCAGGCAACGATGACGTCAAATCACCTGAGAGTCTTCTCATCGGCGCAGCCCCGCTTGCTCGTCCCGATTTAGCGAAAGCAGCAAGTCCCGTTACGTATGTCGATAAAAACGATCCGCCATTCCTGATTATTCATGGCGAAAAAGATGACATGGTTTCACCAAAACAATCACAGTTGTTAAGTGCATGGTTAAATGTAGTTGGCGTTCAAAATGAATTAATCATTGTAAAAGATGCACCTCACTTCGGTGTGATGTTCGATACCGATGAGATAAGGAATAAAGTCATGACGTTTCTTAAAGAACAATTGAAATAGAATAGCGATTTGTGATTTATAAACCGTTAAAGAATTTTGTAAATTAATTCACAAGGCTTGGGCCCTTAATCAGTAAAACACATAACGATGGCAACAATCAATCTTAACATCAATGGTCAAAAACAGATTGTTGATGCAGACCCCAACACCCCGGTGTTATGGGTGCTTCGCGACCACTTGAACCTGGTCGGAACAAAGTTTGGATGTGGTATGGCGCAATGTGGTGCGTGTACAATTCACCTGGACGGTAGTGCAACTCGTTCATGCATCTTACCAGTTTCCTCGGTTGAGAATAAAGAGATCATAACCATTGAAGGCCTTTCGAAAGATGCAGATCATCCTGTTCAGAAAGCTTGGCTTGAACACGATGTCGCTCAATGTGGATATTGCCAGGCTGGACAAAACATGGGCGAAGGCGGAATCATTGACGGAATTGGAAATGCGCTCTTTGGAGAAATGACTTTCAAAGATGGTGTTCCCGACAAGAACAACTTCCATCAATATAAAATGATTCGCCAAAAGGAAACTCCACGATCAGTCGAAGTTCACTTTGTTAAAAACGAGGAAGATCCTACTGGTCTTGATGAGCCTCTCTTCCCTCATGCTTTCGCTGCAGTTGCAAATGCATTATACAAGGCGACTGGAAAACGTTTTTACGATCAACCTTTCGCCAAACAAATTGAAACCAGTCCTTCGCGGATGTAGCTAACGCAACAAGAGGTTTTGGCTTTACTTTACGACAAAAGCAATGGGTAAAAATCATTGCTCAGTTATCCATTTATCCGGCAGAAAAAATTGAAGAAGCAAATGACGACACGATTTTACAATCTTACCAGCGTATATTTTTTAACTACAATATTGATTGGCATGCAATTTACTTCCGAAACATTATCTACTCAAAGTAAGAATCAACTTGTAAGGCTTGCAGTTATCGAGGTAGATACAGCACAACTTGGTAAGTACAATGAATTCTTAAAAGAAGAGATCGAAGCTTCCGTTAGACTAGAGCCAGGTGTCATCACATTGTTTGGCGTGGCCGAAAAAGAAAATCCAGAGCGTGTAATACTATTTGAAACTTATGGTGATTCGAGTCAGTATAAGTCGCACCTGGCAACACCACATTTTCAAAAATACAAAACAGGAACACTCACAATGGTCGAGCACCTCGAATTGATTGAAGTGCAACCCATACTTTATATCAGGAAATCGAAACTATCAACTGTGCCTAATCAAGATTATTTTATCCGACTTATTAAGATGGAAATTGACTCCAATTCAGTTGAAAGATACCGTAAACTTGCGAAGACTGTCATGCTACCAGGTATTAAAAATGAATTGGGCGTTCTAGTGATGTACGCTGTTCAAGAAAAAAATCAACCAACGCATATCAGCATTTTAGAAGTATATGCCAACTCAACGGCATATGAGAACCATTTGAAGACTTCACATTTTCTTAAATACAAAAAAGAATCAGAGCGCCTGGTTAAATCATTGAAACTGATTGATGTCACTCCTATTTTTCTTGGATCGAAACCCCAGGAAAATACAAAGTGAGGAGCATTCGTTTTTTTTTGCGGACGTTTTCAAAAGCATTTTTAACAAGCAGGTAATGGCTCATTAGAATCTTGACGTTTCAAGAAATTCCAATGCTCGTTCAACAAACATTTCGTGATATTGAAAAATCCCACCATGTCCGGCATCTTTATAAACTACGATCTCCGAATTCGCAATACGTTTACTTAAATCAAAAGTATTGCTACTCGGTACCATTCTGTCATTATCACCATTTGCAACCAACACACGATGTTTAATTACTGATAGATCTTGCGGTGGTTGTTGCCCCCAGGTATGAATAGCTCTCAGTTGTCTTTGAAAATTGCTGATCTTCATACTCCTATCACGATTGTCTTTGCGCTCATTCAGTCGACTCAAAAATTCTTTCATCGTTAGAGAAATCAGTAATAGTAATGCGCTATTTTTTTTCCCTTATAGTGCTGCTTTATTAACGTCTTTTACAATTGAGCTTTCAAATAATTTGAATGCAAAATGTTGTACTGCAAGAATTACCGATGCCCCTTTGCCAATAGGGTGATTAAATTTAGGGTCTTTATCTCTTACCAATTTTACTACGGCATCAATAACAGGGCTGGGCTCAGCTGATTTTGCAAATAAATCTTTCGTATAAGTTTCAAGTTTTTTGCGATACACATCGTAGTCACTTATTTTATTTTCCGCAACCATGGAGTTCGAAACTATATTGGTTTTGAAACCCATTGGTTCAACCATGCATACTTTTATATTGAATTCATTTAGTTCAAAACGCATAGCTCTGAAATATCCTTCAAGAGCATGTTTGGAGGCAGAGTAATAAGCACCACCTGGAAGACTGATTAACCCCACAATAGAGCCCACGGTAATTATTTTGCCAAAGCGTTGCTTTCTAAAATAAGGCAACAACTCATTGGTGAGTTTAACTGTTCCCCAAAAGTTTGTTTCCAATTGTTTCTTGCCCTGTTCAATAGTTGTTTCTTCGGCTATTCCGGATAAATAAAAGCCTGCATTGTTTATCAGTACATCTAATTGCCCAATATGTTTGAACAGTTCCTTTCCAAAAGATTGAATTGAATGGTCATTGGCAATATCCAATGGCAATAACTTGAAGCCCAATTTCGATTGGTACTTCTCCGGGTCACGACTCGTCCCGATTACAGTATATCCACTTTCGTGTAGCCTGTTGGCGATTAGGAGTCCAAAACCTGAGGAGGCTCCCGTTACTAAAATTGTTTGTTTCATATTCTGCTGTTGCGTAATTTTACTTGCACTTTGCAAGTGCAAATATAGTATTAACTTGCATAATGCAAGTTATTTTTAAATATATATTTTATGGATAAGGTTGGAAAGAGGTCAGATTGTCCTGTTAGTTGTTCTTTAGACATATGGGGGGATAAGTGGTCATTGTTAATTATCAGAGATCTGATGTTTGCAAAACAATGCACTTACGGTGATTTCCTAAAGTCAGCTGAAGGAATAGCCACAAATATTTTAGCGTCCCGGTTGCAATCGCTGGAAGAAAACAAGATGATTGAAAAGTTGCAACACCCGGATAGTAAAGCAAAAGTGCTATACAGGCTAACTCGAAAAGGCATCGACTTACTTCCTGTAATAATTGAGATAAGCTTGTGGGCCGAGAAATATTATAGTATAGCCGATGACAGAAAGGCCATGTTGAAAGAGGTGAAAAAAGATAAAGCGGCATTTATTAAATCAGCCATTAAAAAATTGGAAAAACATGATGAGTAGATAAGTTTTTAGCCTGCCGCGCTCATCGTATTTCTGGTCTTGTAACCAATGGCTCTTCTGACCATCACCGTCCTCCTTCGGGAACACCAATGTTGTTCCTCCGATGTTCACCTTCAGGACAAGGCAGGCGATTCTAAATTCTGAAATTCCATCTCCTACATTCTTTTTTGAAATTTCTCCGATTAAGGCAACTCCAAATACCGAATTCTAAGGAGGCTCCTATGGGATGGTTTCAAACTAAACTTTATTTCTAGAGACAGGAACCTCCTGACGGAGCCATATATTGCTAGTTCGTGACTCGGAGGAATTCTAAATTCTGTATTCTAAAATACTTATTTACCTTTCACAAATAATGCTTTTTTCTCACGCCTCACCTCTGGGTATCAACTCTAGTAACTATGACCCGGTACCGTATGCCATCTTCATGAATTTTTTTACTTCGGTGTTGATGTCATTTTTCGAAAGTAATTTCAAGTGGTGATTGAATTGGCGGGTATCTCCAGGCACCTGCGCGATTTTCTCGAAACATAGATTATCCGAATAAGGAACCTCAAACGGAAAAACAACGCGGATAAAATTCTTTCCGAATTGTGTTACATAGGCGATCCGTTTTCGAGGTGTTGAAAACCCGATCATCGTTTTGGCAGGATGCACTCCTACCTTGCCGATCTTGTTAAACTCTTCCACGAAGTGAAAGAATAGTTGACGCGTGTGCTCTGATTTATCAGCAAGGTGCTCTTCAATGGACATGGACAAAATTAGCTGTTTTCATGTTTCGCTGGTGCTTCATTCAAAGAAATCTGAACGCATACGGAAAGTTGATTCGGGCCTTCATTCGGAAATTCATGAGGCGATTGCCA
>CBQWHS010000392.1:0-4861 GCA_967728665.1 uncultured Chryseosolibacter sp.
CCTTTACATATTCAAGGAGCTTAACAGGTTGGGTCTTTTTTAAGATATAGCCATCGGCACCGGCCTTTATAGCAGCGAGCACGCTAACATCGTCAGAGAGCCCAGTTAACATGATTACTTTTATTTCTTTACTAACTTTTTTTATCGTCTTTATGGAATCTATTCCACTACCGGAAGGGAAACCGATATCTAATAAGACAATATTCGGGGAAAGGGCTCGAATTTGAGTTTCCACATTCGCCAGATTTCTGAAACTTCCTGCTACATAATATTCGTCGACAGTGCCCAACAAGAAAGCTAAACCTTCCGCCAATTGAGCATTATCCTCAAAAAGAACAATCCTTATCATATATGATACAATGTGTAAATTCTAGCAAACGGAAAAACGGAAAAATAAGTTGTCTCTTTACAGGTGTAATATGTGCATGATAAAAAACATAAAGACGCTTTCTAGGAGGATTATGCTTTGACGCCTGAAAATGGACCTAATTCATTTAGCCAGGTAAACCTCCGCTCACATAATTAAGTGATCAAAATTTTTCCTTCTCTTGAAAAATCGTAGTTACATCGCATCAAAGTGCGATAACTGATCTCGAAGACCACGATTACATTTGTAAAAGGGCAATCCAGATCGCTGAAGTCTTTCTAGACTCGCGAATCAATTGGTTTCCTAAAAATCGACGAATAGGATCTCTATTATTAAACTCTAAAAAATAGCTAATGATCCTCAGAGCAATAAAAGGATTACTCTTGCTTTTAATATTTCATTCAGCAGGAGCTCAGTCGTTGAGCCTACAGAACAGACCGGATTGTATTTCTC
The DNA here is from genome assembly GCA_967728665.1 of uncultured Chryseosolibacter sp. Lineage (GTDB taxonomy): Bacteria > Bacteroidota > Bacteroidia > Cytophagales > Cyclobacteriaceae > Chryseosolibacter. The sequence continues at coordinate 821 of CBQWHS010000392.1, forward strand.
AATTGTTACCTGGAATGAATTTCATTAAAAATTACAAGCTTGACAATTCATCAGATAAGAGATCGAAAATTGAATACTCTTACGTTTTCACAAAAGGAACAACTTATAATATCCACATCTGTCACGGTGAGTCAAAAAATGTGAAAACGCCAGAGATTGCTATTTACGACTACAACCGCAATAAGGTTGCGAGCAATGTGAGTGAAGGAAAAACTCTTAATTCAATATTGTATCAGTGTTCAGCCAGCGGAATTTTCTATTTGCAATATATTCTGGATCAATCATCGCCATATTATGGAGAGAGCATTTTGTCTTTTTCCGTAGATAGGAAAGACGCAGAAAAGAAAAATTAAAACGTTCCGACAGCCAACCAATCATGCTAAAAAGCACATCAATGTGTGATGGCCAAATATTTTTCATTCAGCGACCTTGCTCATAGTCTTTTTATTGAAAAAATGAGCACGCAATCGTCAAAAGAAACACAGCCGGAAATTTTTTTCCTCCCATCGTCATCCTCTCACGGCTACACTATCGGATTCACCAGGTTCAAATTGGTTGATGCTGGCCGCAAAGACCAATTCAACAAAAAGAAAGATCGCGAATTTGAAGTACTGACATGGTATCCGGCTGAGGATGGCCGCTACACAACCAGAAAAGAATACCTGGCAAATCATGACATTCGCAAGCTTCTTCTTCTCAATTTTAAATTTGGAAAAAAGAAGGTAAAAGAATTTCTTAGTAAAATAAGAACAAGTTCCTTTTTAGACCTGCCCGTTTCAAGTTTAAGAGAACAGTATCCCGTCTTGATATTCTCTCACGATTTAGGAGCGCTCCCTGAATATTATACCATGCTCATGGAACATCTCGCAGGAGAAGGGTATTTCGTTTTCTCGATCAATCATCCCTATCTTTCCGAGCGATGCACCGATAATGTAAATCCACCAAAATTTAAATGGAGAATCGGGTTGCTATGGTTTCGCGCTCTGCTCAAAGTAAAACAAATATTGCGGGCGAAATCCTATGGAGAGAAGTGGACATTATCAAGTCGTTTACTTCGCGGGTTTAAATACCTGCCAAAGGTCAATGGCGATATGCATCTTGACCGAAAATTTTTAATTTCATTTTTACATCAACTTAACTCGACCACATTTAACGACCAGGTTCTTTACAAGCGTTTTTCAGGCCACCTTGATCTCTCGAATCTCGGTGTAATTGGACATGGTTGGGGAGGAGTATCCGGAGTTCAATCACTGGTCCGTGACCATCGCGTCAAAGCCGCTGTAAATATTGATGGTTTTCAATTCTGCAACGGAATGAACAATGCCATTAATAAACCGCTCATGATGATTTACTCGCAGCAGTATTCTGGAGTTAATGAAGGAATCTATTTTTGCACATCAAATTATGATTCCTGCACAATAAAAAATTCCAGTCATGATAATTTTACTGACTTGCACTATTTATTAAAGAAGAGTGGTCAGGACGTTCTGAGACAAACATTTGATCTTGTGGTTCCATTCTTTAATCGGCATTTGAAACATGTGGATTACGAACGCTCCATGAAAAGCGGGCAGAGTAAGGTTGTCTGAATTTAAGTTCATTTAACCAAGCAGTGTTTAAAGTGCAAGCACGCTTAAACGATAACGGCGTGAATCAAATAAAAATTTCCAGGTTGTGTAAGTGCTTTCTGCAGCCTTGCGTGACAACAATCGCAAGCGCTTCATCTCAGACTACAAAGGATCAGCCACGCGGTTGTACCAGTAATAGCTGATCGACAAAATAAAAAGCAAAACAATACCAATGTAAAATAGTGGGAACATGCCGATGACTCCAATGATCTTGATCAATGGATTTAAATCACACCAATAAAAAAGCACTTGATAGCTTAGATATAAATTCACCATGGCGAAAACAATTAAAATTGTAATCGCAAGTCCCATTGTCACCAGGTCAATATTTCCTTTAGTGATGAGACGATAAATAAAATATGCGGATGCGCTAAGAAGTTTGATTGACAGGATAGATAAAAAAAATATTCGGTTCATTCCGCGGAATTAATCCCTCGACCATTATCCATATTTGGAATTCTCACCCGAAACATCGAGCCCTTTCCGATCGATGATTCAACTGTTATTGAACCGTCAAGCTTTTCAGTCATCGCCTTTACAATATAAAGACCTAAGCCAGGACCCTTCGGGTATTCGGTTGCCTTATAAAACATCTTAAAAATCTTGTTTAAATATTCCTGATCTATTCCAATCCCGTTGTCTGAGATTTCAATTTCTGCATGCGATCCCTGAACACTTATCTTTATGTTCACCCAGCAATTGTCAGATGTGGGATTAAAATATTTAAAGGAATTCGAAATCAGATTTCTAATGATCGTCCTTACTCTGGCTAGATCAGTTTGAAAAGCAGCCGGTTGCTCGATCGTATAAAACAGTTGCACCTTCTCTTTATCGGATATCTGCAGCTCTTTCAAAATTGACTTTATCATTTTCTCCCACTCTATCTCTTCAGTTATAAAGGGATTTTTGTTGTTGTATGCAATCCATGAAATATTTTTAAGGAGGTCATCAAGCTGATTTACTTTTTCTTTAAGTATAGCGTTAAGGCTTAGCGATGCCTCAAGATTTTTCTCAATATTTACTAAATTGATTATTCCAAGCATGGATACAAGAGGTGACCTCAATTCATGTGAAGCATGATAGATAAGTTGATCTAATTCATTCCTGAGTCTATCCAATTCAACATTACTTTTTTTCAGCTCGGTTGTATCAACCAGGATACCTTCGGCAAAATTGCGCGATTGAAAAAAACGACATGACAAACTAACCCAGCGCTAAGTATTTTTCAATTTAAATTACCACTGCTCCAATGTCTTGTTAGACTTCAATTGTGTGGTTAGAAATAAAAAATCATCCTGGTTGTCAAAAATCTCATGAAACCTGATTTTTTTATCTTCATAATTATCAAGACCGGTTAGCTTTACAGCCTTATCGTTCATCATAAGAATGGAAAAATCATTCATGCTGAATTTGAAAATTCCGACAAAAGAATTATTGAATAGACTCAAATACTCATCTCTGAATCCTTTAACACGATGATCGCTTACAGCCTTATGGGTTGCATCGTGGAGAGTCATTTTATAACCTACTACTTCATCCTTTTCTGTCAAAGCCCGAAATTTTATCTTTGCCCAAAAAGATGAATTTCGTTTTTTTATACGAAGACCAGTTAAAATAAGAGAGGGTCTTTTCTCAGCCTTGGTTAAATCATCGATGGGTCTTCCGGCTAACTGATCTTCAAGTGAATAAAAAATTGAAATATGTTTTCCGATAACTTCCCATTCTTCGTACCCCGTGATTGTAACTGCCTCTAGGTTACTGCTGATAATAAATCCTGCTTTGTCAAGAGTATATTCTTCGAAACCTTTAATAATTGAAATTATTGACGCATATTTTTCGAAATCAGAAGTGTCTTCATTTAGTTCTGGTGGAATCTGTGAAGGATTAACAAAACTCTTATGAAATCTTGAACTTTCAGGCATTATCTTGGGGCTCTTGTTACCCGGGCAAGGTCAAAAATTTAGCCGTTCAACGATATCCCATATACATGTCATTTCAATACAGTCACCATCGCCGCGCCTCACATTCAAGCGTCATCTAAAAGTTGCCCTGAATTTTTTCAATTATCCGAAACGTTAATCACAGTATTAGCAATTTTTCTGACGTCGATTATTTATTCGCACTCGGTCCATATTACATGGCCTCTTTAAATTTTATTGTAAAATTACTACCCAACCCGACTTCACTTTTAAGGCATAAGTCAGCATTTATTCGTTCCGTCAATAATTTTACTATGTATAAGCCCAGACCGGTTGAATGCTCTCCTGCGGTAGGAGCGGCAGACAGACGCTGAAATTTTCGAAAGACTTTCTTCATATCTTCCTCTGAAAAACCAGGACCCTGGTCGCATATTAAAATTTCCGAGGTTTCATTTTTTCGCACTATAAATTGTATAGTACTCCCAATCGATGAA